>DAHXOS010000052.1 GCA_027364775.1 bacterium | reverse complement strand
TGCTTTGGCAGGTAAGCTGATTACTCAAAAGCAAGTTATTGATTTAATTAAAATTAAACCAGAAAAATTAGATTTAATTTTAACCGGTCATCACGGCAAACCCTCATTATTTAAATATGCAGATTTAGTAACAGAGATGGTTGCTGTAAAACACCCTTTCCAAAAGGGGTTTTTAGCAAAGGCAGGAGTTGATTTTTAAAGCGGGCATTTATAAATGCCCGCTTGTATTAAATTATTTAGCTGCCGGAGCCGGTGCTCCACCTTGGGGATTATTGACATTTACATCAATTTTACCGGGAATGTTAATCTGCGGAACTGTAGTTGCACTTCTCCACATCGGTAAACCAAAGTTTAATAAGATATATAAAACTAATAACCCTAAAATAAGTCCAATAATCCATGAAATAGGATTTAATGAATCATGGGTATGGTAATCATCATGTACCACATGTTCATGATCGGTATGTTCTATAACCTGTGCCGTATATTCTCACCTCCTTATAATTATGCTTGGTTAATTGTCTAATTTGGTGATTAATGGGAGATAATGATCAGGTAAGATTTAAGATAGAATAACAGCTTGCATTTTACTTACACTCCTATTAATTGTTTCTAACCTCTTAAAACTACTATACTACTTTAGTTAAATTATATTAAAATCTCTTAACTTAAAGCTTTGTTGGGTTGACAGAACTTAGCACTCATGTTATGATTCTGCTAACAAAAGAAAGGTAAATTCATGCCCTTAGATCCAGTGATTAATCCGATTAAATTAACCAAAACAATGCCTGTTTCTCCTCTTAGAGGAACTATTATTTTTCCTGGTAATAATGTGCCAATTGTTGCGGGAAGAGAACATTCTAAAGCTGCTTTAGATGCTGCTTGGGCAACTAATAGACTAATTGTTTTTGTAACTCAAAAAAATGAGAGAATTGACGAACCCCAGCAAAAAGATCTTTATCAAGTAGGCACAGTCTGCTTAATTAAAAGAATTTTAAAAGTTGATTCAGAATATCAATTAGCAGCCGAAGGTTTAGTAAGAGTTTACGTTAAAAATTATGTTCAAGATGAACCTTATTTAGAGGCTGAAGTAGAAGAGATTCCCGAACTTTATGAAAAAAATGAAGAAACTGAAGCTCTAACTAGAACTGTTAAAGATCAACTTAGAAGATTTTTGGATTTAGGCGGGAATCCTTTACTTGAAACAGGGGGGTTAAATACTTTGTCTCTACTTTCAACCGGTGATGATCCTAACCAACTGGTAAATTCAATTTGTCAGATGATTGAATTTAAAACCTTAGATAAACAACAGATATTAGAGATGGTATCGGCGATAGAAAGACTGCAAAGGGTTTCTGAACTGCTGGCAAAAGAAATAAGAATAATGGAAATTTCCCAAAAGATTTCTTCGCATACACAAGAAAGAGTATCTAGGATGACAAAAGAAGCGATTTTGCGTGAACAGATGAGATCAATTGAAGAGGAATTAGGAGAAACAGGAGAAAATGCTGAAATAAGAGAGATAGAACTTAAAATTAGAAAAGCTAATATGCCTAAAGAAGTTAAAGATAAAGCTAATAAAGAATTGTCTCGTCTTGCAAAAATGTCTTCATATAATCCTGAAGCAGCCTATATCAGAAACTATCTTGATTGGTTAACAGATTTACCTTGGAAGAACATATCAGCAAAAGGGCGTATTGATATGAAAAAAGCTGAAAAGATTTTAGAAGAGGATCATTATGGTTTAAAAAAAGTAAAAGAAAGAGTTTTAGAATATTTGGCAGTCTATAAACTAGCTGGCAAAATTAATGGACCAATCCTTTGTTTTGCCGGGCCTCCTGGAACAGGTAAAACTTCAATTGGTAAATCAATCGCTAGGGCATTAGGTAGAAAGTTTGTTAAGGTTTCTTTAGGCGGTATACGTGATGAAGCAGAAATTAGAGGACATAGGAGAACTTATGTTGGGGCTATGCCTGGTAGAATAATCCAATCTATCAAACAGGCAGGAACAACCAATCCGGTTTTTATGTTAGATGAGATTGATAAGGTTGGTGCAGATTACAGGGGTGATCCTTCTGCTGCTTTGCTAGAGGCTTTAGACCCTGAACAAAACAATGCATTCTCTGATCATTACTTAGAATTACCCTATGATCTTTCTAATGTGATGTTTATTACAACAGCTAATGTTTTGGATACAATCCCTCCTGCTCTTAGGGACAGACTAGAGATTATTAATTATCCTGGATATACTCAGGAAGAAAAGTTTCAGATTGCTAGAAAATATTTAATACCAAAGGTATTAGAATCCCATGGGTTAAACAAATCTAAGTTTAAGATACAATTTACCGATCAGGCAATTTATCAGGTCATTGAAGGATATACAAGAGAAGCTGGAGTAAGGGGTTTGGAAAGAGAGCTATCAGGTGTGGTCAGAAAAATTACCAGGCAGATTGCTGAAGGAGAGGTTAAAAAGACTATTGAAATCACACCAGAAGAAGTGAAAAAATTACTGGGACCGGTTAAGTTCTTACCTCAACTGGCTGA
>DAHXOS010000039.1 GCA_027364775.1 bacterium | reverse complement strand
AATTTTTAGGGGATCAAAAATTAACATCAGTTAAATTAAAAGATCTAAAATCCGGAGAGGTTAGAGAACAAAATATTGATGGGGTATTTGTGGCAATTGGTCATAAACCTAATACAGAATTTTTAAAGGATCAAATAGATTTAGATGAAAAAGGTTATATTGTGATTAAAGATCAGGTTCTTTCTTCTAAAGAGGGAATTTTTATAGCTGGGGATGTTTCTGATCAAAGGTACCGTCAGGCAGTTACTGCAGCCGGTGCTGGCTGTATGGCAGCTTTAGAGGTAGAGCAATACTTAGAAAAGTTAAATTTACCTCTAGAATAACCTTTTTATTACAAAAGTCTATTATAAATTTAATTTAAATTTGGTGTATAATTATTTATAAGTATGGTTTTAGATAGACTTTTGAAATTTTTACCCGCAAAAACTGTATATGCTCACTGTGATGTACCTTGTGGAATTTATGATCCTAAATCAGCTCAAATAGCTGCAGCTACCGTTTTAAAGATGGTTCAAAAGTTAAAAGAATACCCAGAAGAGGACTTAAATAACCGGGTTAGAGCAATTTGGACTAAAGAAGAGCATGCCAGGAAATGCAAGGAAGAGATCCTTATTTTATGGACAGATTATTTTAAGGCAGAACATTTAGAAAAATATCCGGATTTGCATGATACTTTTTGGCAAGCTGCTAAATTATGTTCTTTAAATAAGCAAAATGTAGATGAAAAAAAAGCTCAGGAGTTGGTTCAAGCTGTAGATAAAATTGCCGATATTTTTGCCGAGACTAAAAAATCTTAAAGTGGCTTTTCTCCCGTTTTCTATATTTAAAATTTCAGGGGATAGTATGCTTCCTTATTTAAGGGTAGAAGATAGGGTAGTAAGTTTAAACTGGTTTTATAATCTTAAGTTAAATGATCTTGTAGTAGCTAAGGTTAATAACCGATTAATTATTAAACGGGTTACCAAAATTAATCAGGATAAACTATTTTTAGAGGGAGATAATAAAGCAGTTAGTATTGATAGCAAAAGTTTTGGCTGGATAGCTAAAAACAAGGTAATTGGTAAAGTGATATTCAGCTCGTTTTGAGATACAATAGAGGCATGTCTGAGACTGCCAAAACTCCAGAAAATAATGTTATTAATCTAGATCGATATAAGGAGGAGCATTTAGGTCTTGTGCAACAACAAGTTGAAAAAGCCACAGGGGAGAAAGTAGATACCGTTCAGTCGCCGCATGATCAGGAAATAATCCTACCCGAAGGTATAATTCAATTTGTTCCTCAGAGAATAGAAGAAGCTTTTGGTGAGGAGGTTGGTAAGGTTGATGGAGTTACAGATCCAGCAGGTACAGGCTTTAAGGGTTGGCTTGGGGGTTATTTTCGTGGTAGACCTAGAATATCTGGCAAACCAACTAATTTTATGAAGGCTAAGGTTTCAATGGCTGAGGCTCACGGTCAGCAGTTAGGGAGTAATATTAAAAAAGCAGCTTAAAGATATGGAAGTTACACCTATAAATCAAAATACAATATCAGCAGCTGGTAGTGGAACAGACCTATCAGCTTTGATAGTGGCTGTTTTTGCTATTTTTGTTTTGGCCATAATTTTAGTAGGTTTAGCTGTTTATTTTTGGCCGTATTTTGTCGGTTGGTATAAATTCAAAAACCGCGAGAAAAACTCTTTACAATTTGTACTTTTACAGATAACAGTTCCAAAACAAAACGAGGTTAAAATAGATGCTGCAGAACAACTTTTTGCGGCTTTTTATTCGATCAAAACCGGAGGAAGCTTCCTTAAATTCTTAAACCGCTTTAAACCGCAGCCCCATATCGCTTTAGAAATAGTAGCTCTTCCGGAATCGATTAGATTCTATATAGCTTGCCATAAAAAACATAAAGATTTGGTGGAAAAACAAATTAACGGGGCTTATCCTGATGCCAAGATTGTCGAAGTTCCTGAATATAATATCTTTTCTGAGGGTGGAGAGGTGGCTTATGCGATGATGAAATTACGGGCTGCTGATTACTTGCCAATTAAAACTTATAAAGAACTGGCAACTGATCCGCTTTCTGCATTAACCTCAGCTTTAGCCAAAATGCAGCAGGGAGAGGGAGCGGTTATCCAAATGATAC
>DAHXOS010000014.1 GCA_027364775.1 bacterium | reverse complement strand
ATTGCTCCATTTATTACTTCTTTCTAAAAAGTGGAGTCCAGGTTCTGCAGCTTTCCAGGCCATAGTACAAATTTGATCCCAAATATCACGTGCCTTTAAAGTTTCATAAACCTTAACCGGCTTACCTAATGCTTCCCATTTTTCAATATCACCATCCCAAAGTGCATCATACTCAGAATCTGTAGTAACAGGAAATCTGGTAGTCCACACATCATCATTTTTAACAGCTTCCATAAATTTATCCGAAACACAAACAGATAGGTTTGCCCCGGGAATAGAAACTCCATCTTCTTTAGCATGCACAAACTCTAAAACATCAGGATGCCAATCATGAAGCATTAACATTAAGGCACCGCGTCTTGAACCACCTTGCTGAATCACATCATGATTAGCTGCCGAGTATAATTTAGCCCATGAAATAGGACCGGAAGAAGTGCCGTTAACTTTTCTGACTCTGGCACCGGATGGCCTTAAAGAAGATAAATTAATCCCAACTCCCCCACCTCGAGCTTGGATCTCAACAGTATGGGTAATATTTTCCATAATTCCACCTCTAGAATCTTTTGGCGAGGGAATTACGTAACAATTAAAGAAAGTTACCTCATAACCTGTCCCTGCACCTGATAAAATCCTGCCTGCCGGCACAAATTTAAAATCCAACATGGCCTCATAAAACTTTTCAGCCCATTCCTTTTGCAAAGCAGTAGTCTTTTCCATTAAAGCAATTCCACCAGCTACTCTTTGCCACATCTGTTCCATATAATTTTCTGTTGGATTTCCATCGATATCTTTTAAAGAATATCTATCTAAAAATACTTTTTGACGGGATCCGTCTAAAGTTGTCTTTAATTCAATATTTGGGACTAAAGCACGGGCTTGAGCTGTTTTTTCTTCGGGGGTTAACTCCGCTTTTCCTAAGCCGTTACTTTTTTTCGGTTTTGCAATAGGTGCAATAATTTGTAATGTTGTTTCACTTCTTTTCATATCAATTAAATTTGTAACTTTAAGTTTTTTAATTCCTTTGTAAATTCAGACGGATCCTTAAATTGCCGGTAAACCGACGCAAATCTAAGATAAGCAACTTTATCTATCTTTTTTAGTTCTGATAAAACTACCTGTCCAATTTGTTTACTTTCAATTTCTTTTTTGCCCTTAAGTTTTAATTTATTAACGATCTTATCAACTATTTCATCAACCTTATCTACCGCATAACTTTTCTCTAAAGCCCTGGCAACCCCATTTTTTAATTTATTTCTGTCAAAGAGTTGTTTATTGCCATCTCTTTTGATTACAAATAATTCAAATGCTGCTACCCTCTCATAGGTTGTAAAACGTTGTTGACAATTTAGACACTCTCTTCTGCGCCTAATTTCCCCCGAACTTTTAACAGCTCGTTTATCAATTACACTGCTTTGATCACTAGCACAGAAAAAACATCTCATACAATATGTTGTACCCTTACCTTTTATTTCTCACCCACATAATTAACTTATCATATTTCTACCTATTACTGTCAATATATTAAAGACCCACAACATATTGTATTTTTAAGTTAAAAGGAGCTGAAATATTCAATATATCAACAATAGAATTTCCATTTAACAAAAACGTAAAGAAAAAGTAGGATTAAAGTATGTTAAATCAGGATATACAATATATTGCGGTATAGATAAAATTTAGCTTTAAATTATTTTAAATCTTGAATTAAAACCCTCTTCATTACATCGCCAACTCTAATTTTATCAACAACTTCTAATCCAGAAAAAACATTCCCAAAAATAGTGTAATTAGGGGGTAAAGGGGTATCTTTTACAAGTATAAAAAACTGGCTGCCATTAGTATTTGGCCCTGCATTGGCCATTGCAACAATACCTCTTTTGTATGCTTTTGTAACTGGTTCATCGGGAAACTTATAACCTGGGCCACCGGTACCATTTCCATTAGGGTCACCACCTTGAATTACCCAATCCTCAGCCCGATGAAAGGTTAAGCCGTCATAAAATTTATCATTAGCTAAGAATATAAAATTTGAAGCAGCCTTAGTCGCCTCAGGATAAATTTCAAATTCAATATTTCCCTTAGTAGTCTCAATCACTGCTTTTTTATTTTCCAATTGACTTTGAGGTAAATCTCCTGGGTACTGAGAATAAATTTTTTTACTAGATTTTTGTTGTTGAACAGCAGATTGAGTAGCTGATGAGGATGATTCAGGTAGGATTGAGTTGTTAGGAGAATTTAAATTAGCTAAATTTGCTGATTCATTACCAAAATTAAGCCGGGAAAAACCTAAAACTGCAACTACCATTAAAGTTATTGCAATAAATCCAATAGCAAAATTTCTTTCATTCATTTTCTTTGGAATATATAACACCAATAAAACAATATAGCAATACCAAATATTTAGTATTTTGCACTACATCTTGTGGCTTGTATTCCACAATTTTTAAGCAAATACTTTAAATACTATTGAAATTATTTACTAAATTTATATTAAATTATTTAATATATCCTTTAATTTTAGGATTTATTTTCTTTATTCCTCAAAAAACCTTAGCTCAAGAAACTTATCAGGAAGGGACTATTATTTTCCAGGATGATTTTAATGATGGTAATTACAACGGATGGATAGTTGAATCAGGTAGTTGGGGCATTGATAGCCTTAATCGTCTTTATGGGAATCAATTTGGAACATTAAAGACAGGTAGATTAAGTGTCGGCAATACCTGGGACAATTACAGGATAGAGGTAGATACCCAAAATAATGGCGGATTTGATCAGGGAATTATGTTCCGTAAGGCAGACAGCAATAACTATTACGAGGTAGATTTAAGGTTTGATGACGGTGCTCGTTCTTATAATACACCAGAAGTTAAACTAACTAAGATTCAGGCAGGAAATAGTACAACTTTATTTTCCACCCGTTCATTTCAGCTAAATAGATTTACAAATTACCGTATAAAAATTGAGGTTGTTCAAACACATATTCAGCTGTGGATAGACTCCACTTTGATTTTTACTATTGACGATCCTACCACTACCCTAACAACAGGTCCAATCGCTTTAAGTTATTGGACTGGTGATTACGGATCCGTTAATGTCAGGTTTGATAATGTTAAAGTTACTTCTTTAAGTGTTATTAATCCTATTCTTCCTGTTATCTTTATTCCAGGTATAGGAGGATCAGAACTAAAAGTAAATAGCAATACTAACTGGAATTATGATAATGGTCATGGTGAAACATATAGCCGTAGTTATAACCAAAATGAAAATGTCTGGGTTAATACCAGGGAGGCAATAGCATTAGGAAATGATGATTATTTTGATGTTCTAAAATTACAAAACGATGCGGTTACTTCTATTGCTGATATTACTCCAACAGGAAATTTAGTTTCTCAAGGATATGGAGATATAGACCCATTCTTTACAGGAATGGGTTATATAAAAGGGACCAATTATTTTGTATTTACTTATGATTGGCGCAAAGATATCGTGACAAATAAATCAGCTTTGGATACCTTGGTTGATTATGCAAAAACCAAATCTGGTAAATCTAAAGTAAATATTGTTGCACATTCAATGGGTGGGCTAATTGCACAAAGCTATATCTCAGATTCCTCAAAAGCTACTAAAGTTAATAAGCTTATCAAATTAGGTGTTCCCAGTTTAGGAAGTGCAAAAATGATTAAAACTTTATTATATGGTGATCAGATTGGCTCATCTTATTTACTCGGTCTAATTAGTCTAAATCCACAAGAAGTAAAAGATATAGCTAGCAATTTAGCTTCAATATTTGCACTTGGACCATCTTCTACCTACTATAGCTTTTATGATAACTCAAATTTATCTAAACCCTTTGTATTTAATGATCTAAGAGATATTGATAAAAACGGCATAATTGGTCCTTTAAACTATAACGAGCTAAAAACTCTTTATTCTAATTTACAACTAAACATGACAGCTTTTAATTTAGGCGAAAACTACCATAATACATATGATTCTCAGTTAAACCAAGCAAATGGAGTTCAACTTTATAATATTGTTGGGACAAGCCAACCAACTCTTGGGCAAATTATAGAAACAACATATAGTATCTGGCCTCTAAGCATTTTATCCAAAACAGAAGAGATCTTTATTAACGGCGACGATACAGTTCCTCTCTACAGCGCCTCTTTAACAAATGGCAGCTTGGATTTATCAGCAGGTGCAACTACTTATTATGTTGGACAAAAGCATAATGATCTAGTTAAAGGTTCTGGAATTGGCATGCAAACGGTTAAAGCAATTTTACAAAATGATACATTACCTGCAGAAGTCCAAGGACAAAAAATCTCTTTAGAGGGTCAACAAATTTCCACAAGTTTGGACATTGATATTTACGATAACAACAATAACCATACAGGTTTAAACTCAAATGGGGAAGTAGAAAATAATGTTTCAAATACTTATTACGACTCGATAAATAATACCAAAAACGTTTTTTTAAAAAATAACACAGGTACAGTTAAAGTTAAATTAACATCTAGTAAAAAACAGTCGGTTGATATCAAGATTGCTAAATACTCAAATGATTTTATAACTCAAACAGCTTACTACCGAAATATTCCAGTTACCGACAAAACTACAATTGAATTTGATTACAATCCTAATTCTAGTACTCCTCCTACCCTACCTGTTGATGGGCAAATAATCCAACCCACTACAACTATCACAGGTTCTAATGTTTTAGATTTTCTACCACCAACTACAACCATAGCTTTTACCGGCAATAAAGATGGCTTAGGAAACTATACAGGTCCTGTAACTATAACATTAACAGGTAGCGACATTGGCTCAGGTATTTTAAAAACTGAGTATAGTACTGATAACGGCGTATCAGTTAATACCTACAACCAACCATTCATCATTACCGGTCCAGGTGATTTCACTCTTCAAGTTAAATCAATCGATAAACTAGGCAATGAAGAAAGTGTGCAAGTTATCAAATTTAAAATTTTAGGAAGTATTATAAGTGGAGTCGACTCTCCAATTGCTGCATCCACAGCAAGTGCTACTCAGGCTATTATTAATACATCAAAAAACTCTTTAAGTATTAATAATAGTTTATTGGAAAGATTAGCAATAAATGACTCTGACCAGAAAGTATTAGGAGTTGCAACCAAATCTATAAATCCAATTAAAAAAGAACCACAAAAAATTAATTTATGGAATTACTTAGTTTTACCAATCTTATTAAGTGCAATCTTTATTGCGGGATTAATTTTTAGTCTTCTTAAACCACCCGATAAGTAAATTAATAACTATAAACCAAATTAAAATATTTAAAAAATAATAAATTAGAATTTCAACTGTATTTGCTCTATTAATACACTGAGCCAAGGGATATCCTGTTATTTCACATGCTGAACCGAATAGAAATGCACCGCTATTTCCCGAGTTGAAGATAAATTGCAAGAAGCCCGTAGATAGCCAAATCACTATACTTAAAATTATCGTTATTATGAACCTTTTTCCGGATATAAATTTCATATTTTCAGTATAACACCTATTTTAGGATGTTAATATTACCTAATTTTATAATAATAAGTGGGGAAATATTTTCTCTCTATCACTTTAATTTGATATTTACTTAACCCCTCTATTTTAAATCCATGAGAGATAATTAAACATCCTTTTTTGCATTCTTTTAATATTTTTGGAGATAGTTTTTTTAATGTTTTAGGAAGCAAAAAGATAAATAAAACGTCTGTTCTTTTAAAGCTAATTTTAAAAAAATCAGCATTTTTAAAATTGATATTTAGTTTTTGAAATTTAGAGATTATTTTTGAATAAATTAGTAAAATCAGATTAATTTCTACAGCAGATCCTTTAACCTGATAATTTTTAACAGCGGATCGAACTATCCTTCCATCCCCAGATCCAAGCTCTAAAAAAATTTGACCTTTTTTAAGATTTGCCTCTTTTAAGATTTCATTAACTATCTTAGCTGAAGTAGGAACATAGGGTGCACCTTTATATTCTGCCAAGAATTGATAAACAGTGTATATTCCTAACAACACCGGTACTAAAAATCCTACAATTACTATGATTAAATAGAAAATAAATAACATATTAAAGACCTAATTGTTTAAATGAGTAATCTAATAATGTTTTGGCGTCATCTCTTCTGTTGGTAGATCCTAATATAACACCTAAGACCTGCTTATTACCTTTTCTAGCTACTGTAACTAAAGTTAATCCGGCTTGTGGAGTAAAACCGGTTTTAAAACCAACAACACCTGGATAGGTAGTTAGTAAATTAATACCTGAATTCATATCATAATCTTGATGGTTCTCATCTTGAGGTAGAAAAATACGAGGTTGTGATGAAATTTTTAACAACTCAGGCCATTGATTTATAGCAAACCTTGCCATCAACGCAACATCATAAGCCGTAGAATATTGCTGCTTGTTATCTTCTTCTAACCCTGTTGGGTTTATAAAAAGTGTGTCTTTCATCCCTAGTAGCTTAGTTTTTGCATTCATTGAGTTTATAAATTCATCCCTATTTTTGCCAATATTCTCAGCAAAAACTTCTGCTGCATCATTGGCAGAAATTAAGAATATTCCATCAAGTAACTCTTCGGTAGTTAATTTTTCACCCGGAATAAGCAACATCTTGTCAGGCTCCATTTGTGCAGCCCTTTTGGAAACAACAAAAGTACTATTCATTTTAGAGTTTTCCATAGCTATTATGACAGTCATTATTTTAGTTAAAGAAGCAATAGGAAGCTTTTCGTTTTGATTTTTTTGATAAAGAATTTTGCCACTTTGGGTCTCTACAAAAAAAGCTGATTTAGCCGTAAGCTGGCTTAGATCTTTATCATTATTTGTATTGGCAAATGTCTTTGGAAACCACTGATTATTGGAAAAATTTATCTGATTTAATTTATCTATTGGTGATACTAACTTACTGGATTTAGAATTGTAAAAATAATAAGTTGCTAAAATAATCAAAAAACACAAAGATAATAATAACAACAATAAATAAGTTAGCGAAAAACGAGACATCAAATCCTTCTACCTACTTGAATAGGAGGTGATTTTAAAATCATTGGAATATCAATAGTAAAAATTTTATTTTGACCAATAAATTTCTCTGCTAATACAGTATCTTTTTTGTCAGTTCCCCAATAATTAGGCCCAAAAGTATAAATTTTAGCACACCCAGGCTCAGTAAATTGGATATTACCCAATATACTGTTTTGAATAAATTTAATCTTTGTATCACAAGTTAATTTAATTTTGCTACCTCCTGCAAAAACGTTGTACGAAATTACTCCCCCTTCTAGTTCTTCACCAGACAAAATATCAACCGCTTTTGATTGTGGCATTTCAAAATTATTATAAGAAACAATTGCTGTACCTATTCTATTTGGGTTTATTCTGATTCCTGCTCCTGTTGATTTCATAAAGAAATTATCAGTAATTCTGGGACTTGCCCCATTAATCCAAATATATTCTCTTAAAGATTGGCTAAAAGTATTATTAATAATTGTTTGTCTGCCTTGATTTAAACAAATTGCACACTCGCCAACATTTGTAAAATAACTATCGCGAACTATAAAATCGTCTCCCAATTCAAAACGGCGATAATTTGAAGCTTTAAGATAAGAGATTACTCCAGAATCGGCTGTAATAGAATTAAAATCGTAAGGGCTTCCCAAATCCGAGTCAGATTTTAAAACAACAGGTTGTTCTTTTATCCCTAATATATTTAAAGAAGCAAAGTGGATTTGAATTTTTTGGCTTTCATCCCAAAAGGGCTCACCGGTATGAACTCCGTTATATTCTGGCCCGATATTAATTCCATTTTTATTATGCCACGGTAAAATATCTAAATTAAAATTATCTCCGCTTTTACTGACAATTATTTGTGTTCCAGGTCTGACGGTAACGGAAGCGCCTTTTAAATACCACAGATCTCCCTTTATCCGTATTGTTCCTTCCCATATTTGATTTTGAAAGATTATTCCGGAAATAGAACTGTTTTTTATATATTCTGTTGGTAATAACCGGGGGATACTGTAAAAGATAAAAAGATAGAGAAAAATTATAACTACTAAACCCAACAGTAACTTTAAAAACCAATGCATAAAATATCCCTTGACATACTATCTTACCACAACCAACAATCAATTTATCTTATGTATCCTGCCTATTTTTCTAATTATCCTTTGTAGACTAAATAATAAGGGCTTTGCTGTTTGTAGCATCTACTGATACAATAATTTTAACTAACCAAATGGAATTAAAAGATAACCTGCAAAAAATAGTTAAGGGTAAAGTTATTGATGATCCAGCATCCTTAAAAACATATAGCAAAGACGCCTCGATTTTTGAAATCACTCCAAAAATTATTGTAGTTCCAAAAGATTCTGAAGATATTAAAGCAGTGGTGAAATATATTAATGAGCATCCAGAACTTAAGCTATCGATTACTCCCAGATCTGCTGGAACAGATATGTCAGGGGCAGCAATTGGTGAGGGGATAATTTTAGATATGACAAAGCATATTAACCAACTAATTTCTATAGACAAAGATTCTGCTATAGTCCAACCAGGAATGTTTTATAGGGATTTTGAAGTTGAAACTCTAAAGCATGATTTGCTACTTCCTTGTTATCCTGCTTCCCGGGAATTAAATACAGTAGGTGGAATGGTTGGCAATAATTCTGCTGGAGAAAAAACACTTTCTTTTGGTCAAACTGAAAACTATGTTAAACAGCTTAAAGCAATACTCGCAGATGGAAATGAATATTTAATTAAACCTTTGAATAAAGCTGAGCTTAATAAAAAAATAGCACAAAATGATTTTGAAGGAAGGTTGTATAAACAAATTTTTGAACTTGTCAGTAAAAACGATAAGTTAATAAAAGAAGCTGAACCAAAAGTAACCAAAAACTCTACCGGTTACTTACTATGGAAGGTCTGGGATGGTGAGACTTTTGATCTTACAAAATTAATTATTGGTTCTCAGGGGACGTTAGGTGTAATTACGGAAATAGAATTTAAATTAGTTACTCCAAAAAAATTCTCCCAATTATTAGTTATCTTTTTATATAACCTTGATAATTTGGGTAATGTTGTCAATAAAGTTTTAGAATATAAACCGGAAAGTTTTGAATCTTATGATGATCAAACAGTTAAGTTTGCAGCCAAATTTTGGACTGAAGTTTTAAAGATTATAAAGCCTCATAGTATTATTAAGCTACTTATTAACTTTATCCCCGAAGCTTTGATGATCATAAGATACGGTTTTCCTAAATTAATTTTAATGGCTGAATTTACCGGTGATTCACCTGAGGAAGTGTATAAAAAGGCTGGATCTGCACAAGAGTCAATTAAATCTTATCATTTGCAAAGCCGTTTAACTCGAGATAAAGATGATGTTAAGAAGTATTGGGTAATTAGAAGGGAAAGTTTTAATCTATTTAGACACCATGCGACTAAAGGCAGACGTACCGCTCCAATCATGGATGATATTATCGTCCCCCCCCAAACTCTACCTGAATTTTTACCAAAATTACAGAAATTAATGGAACCATACAAAAAAGACATAGTTTATACAATTGCAGGACATATTGGAAACGGAAATTTTCATATCATTCCACTAATGAACTTTAATGATAAACGGCATACTCAAATAATTTCCGAACTCCCGCGAAAAGTTTATGAGTTAGTTTTTGAATATAAAGGTTCGATGTCGGCAGAACATAACGATGGACTAATCAGGGGACCATATCTGGAAATGATGTACGGCAAAAATATTGTATCTTTATTTAAGCAGGTAAAAGAAATTTTTGATAAAGAAGGTATCTTTAATCCCCATAAAAAAGTTGAAGCCACCTTTGAGTATGCTAATAAACACACAGTAACTTCCTCATAAAGAAGGTTGTAACTATTAAAATTAAACTTTTCCTGAAGATCCAAAAACTTCAATCTTATGTTCAACTATTTTTTGTACAGCCTCTAAAAGTGGTTTTTCAATCTTATACATTGCATACTCTTCAGGATGTTCGGCTAAAACTTTTTCTAATGAGTCTTTAAAGGCCTGCCTTATTTCGGTATTAACATTAACTTTCACAACTCCTCTTTGAATAGCTTGTTGTACTTGATCATCAGGAATTCCGGATCCTCCGTGAAGCGACAAATAAGTAAGAGGGATTTGAGCAACAATTTGATCTAAAATATCTATATCTAAATTTTCATCTCTGCCGGAAAAAACCCCATGAACATTGCCAAAAAAAGAAGCAAAAATATCTATTCCAGAATTTTCCACAAATTTTTTAGCTGCTTCCGGATTTGTAAATTTTCCTTTTGATGCTTCTTCTTCTGCCGATCCTTCATGTACCTCAGATGATCCCTGAATATGATCCATTTCTCCCTCTACTGTTAAACCTTTAGCATGAGCTTTTTCTACAACCTGCTTTAAAATTGCCAAATTCAGATCCAGAGGTAGCTTGGAACCGTCAAAATGAATTAAATCATATCCTGCTAATATTCCAATCTCACACTCCTCTAGATTTTCAGCATGATCTAAATTAACTAAAATTGGTATTCCAAAGTCTTGAGAAAAATTCCTAGCTAAACTCACTATATTATCTGCCCCCATCCATTCTGTTTCACCGGAAGAAGATTCAATGATTATCGGAGATTTTTTATTGGCTGCAGCTTGGACAATTGCCTTTAGTGTTTCTAAATTACCTACATTAAAAGCACCAATTGCCCATTTTTCATTTTTTGCTTTTTCTAACCATTCTTTGGCAGTCATTTATATATCCTTTGCTATTATATCATTATAAGACTTTAAGACTGTTTTCATTTTTTCAAAAGTTAGTAAACCTGCTTGAGGTCCAATTTGCTCAACAACAGATGCTCCATTAGCAGCTCCCCACCTCATTGATTCCTTTAACTCTTCACCATGAAATAGCCCGGCTAATAAACCGGTTGCATAAGCATCCCCTGAACCTGTCATCTCTAGCAACTTAGCAGGGAATAAACCTAATTTGTAAAATCCCAGATTATCTGCGCCATATGACCCATTCCCACCATCAGTAATCACAACTTTTTTTGGTCCCAAATTCAGTATATCTTTTAATAACTTCTTAGCACTAGTATTAGATCCTAGATCACCATCAATTAGCAACCTAGCTTCCTGTAAATTTAAAATAAATACTTCTGATAAAGCAATTAATTTTGCATTCTTTTTTAACCCTTGTTTCAGTTGAAAAGTTCCCGGTTGATACATTAATTTTGTACTAGTCCTTTCAACATAATTAATAATTTGCTCTACCAAATTTGAATCTACATAAGAAGGGGATAGGGAAGTTAAATATACCCACTTTGACCGGTCAAGATCTGGTAAGTTAAATTTCCATGGCTGATGATAAATTAATATAGTCCTCTCTCCTTTAAAGTTTAAAACTACATGATGATTGGAAGGTAAATCAGCATTTTCTATAACATAGCGGGTATCTATTTTTTCTTTTTTAAACTTAGCCATAATACGGTTGTCGGCTTCATCATCATCTTTATTCCCAACATTAGTATAAATTGCGGTTTTTAGCCCTAAACGTGCTGCCCCAACTGCATTGTTGGCAGCGTTACCTGCAACCATCGAAATAGACGGTTCTACTGGAATTTTGTCCCCATATCTCATTGCAAGCAGAGATGTATCAGTATTCTCTTTTTGAATTATTTCAGCATCAATTAAGGGAATAAAAGTGTCAATTACACAATCACCAATGGAAATTAAATCAAACATTATTAAATAGTAACCTAAATTAGAAGTTGGTGGAAGACTCGAAGTTTAAAGACCATTCTAAACGCGGGGTACTGGAATAAACAGCTTTATGATATTTAAAATAAGTTACGTCTTTATCTGTTAAGTTATTTTTTGTAAAGACGGATTAATAAAAAATTCCATAGATAACTTAAAACCGAAATTAAAAAAGTAAAAAGAAAAAGAGTCATATAACCAATCAGGCTAAAAATAACTTCTATACTGGCAAGCGTTGCACAAACTCCTCCACAACCCATACTAATATATTAACCTAAACTTACCACTTTCTAATAGTCTTCTCTTAGAATAGTTAGCATGAATTCTCATTTAAAAACTGCAGAATACCTGGCAAATTTACTAGATAATAAATATGGGGTTGGGAAATTTCGTTTTGGTCTAGACCCCTTGCTTGGATTTTTTCCAATAGCCGGTGATGTTTTTGCAGCTGCTTTGTCTTTTTATATTATCTGGATAGCTATAGATATGAAGCTACCTCAAGATAAGATTGTCCAAATGATCAAAAATGTTTTAATAGATTTTTCACTTGATTTTATTCCGGTGGTTGGCCAAATTGCCGATTTTGCATTTAAAGCCAATATTAAAAACTTAGAGATTCTTAAAAAATACGCCCCTGTAGATATTATTGAAGGCCAAACAATTTAGCTTATTTATTTTTAACTCTTATAACTTGGGTGATTGCTTTAATAATATCTTTTTTGGTCAATCCAAATTTTTCAAGCAACTCTCCTCCTTCTCCACTCTCTCCAAAATGATCCTTAATTCCCACCATCTTAATCGGAACTGGAAAATGCTCGGAAACTACTTCGGCAACAGCTGAGCCCAATCCTCCATTAATCTGGTGCTCCTCAGCAGTCACAATTGCTCCTGTTTCCTCTGCAGCTTGGATTATAGTTTTAACATCAATTGGTTTAATAGTGTGACAATTAATTACTCTAACTGAGATTTTATTTTCAGCCAATTCTTTTGCAGCCAGCAAAGCCTGATAGACTATCTGGCCACAAGCTATAACTGTTACGTCTGCAAAGCGACCTGATGAAGAATGTCTAAATGATTCTGCAGCCGAAAGATCCCATAAAACTTCAGCTCGGCTAATTTCAAATGGAGTTTCTTCTGTGGTAATAGTTGGTACTTTATCTCTGGATAATCTTATATAACTTGGTTTGTTATTTTTAGCAATTGCCAATGTAGCTTTTTTTGCCTCTATAGAATCTGCCGGAACAACCACTACCATATTTGGCAACACCCTCATTAAAGCAATATCTTCCAAGGCCTGGTGAGTTGCTCCATCAGGACCTACAGAGATTCCAGCGTGGGCACCTACTATCTTGACCGGTTGATCGTTATAACAAATTGTAGTTCTGATTTGCTCCCAGTTTCTCCCGGGTGAAAAAGTAGCATAAGATGCAGTAAAAGCAATTTTGCCACAAGCTGCCATACCAGAAGCTGTAGTTACTAAATTTTGCTCTGCTACACCTACTTCAAAAAATCTTTCAATAAATTTATTTTTAAATTCCTGCATTCTGGTTGACTCAGTTAAATCCGCACAAAGGGCCACTACATTTTTATCCTGCTCCCCTGCTAAAACCAGTCCTTCACCGAAACCATCCCTGGATGGAACTCTTTCAATATCTTGATCAAACAGTTTAGGATTTAAATTTTTATCATTCATGTTCTGACTTAATCTTTCCCTGCAAAGTCCTAAGTTCATATAAGGCCTTTTTAGCTTCCTCAGAATTTGGGGTTTTACCATGCCACTCATATTTTCCTTCCATAAAATCCACACCCTTCCCAGGGACAGTCTTGGCTAAAATTAAAGTGGGTTTACCTTTAAGTTCTTTTGCCTGAGAGTAAGCATCAATTATCTGATTAAAATCATGCCCATCAATTTCTATAGCATTCCAACCAAAAGCTTCATACTTAGCTTTTAATGAATCAAGCGGCATCACATCTTCTGTGTGTCCATCTATTTGAATATTGTTTCTATCTAAAATTGCAGTTAAATTATCTAATTTATACTTGGCAGCAAACATTACCGCCTCCCATGTATTTCCTTCATCTTGCTCCCCATCACTCATCACACAATAAACTCTCCAGGATTTTTGATCTGTCTTTCCTACCAAAGCCATACCGGAAGCTTGAGAAAGACCGGACCCTAATGGACCTGAGGTAGTTTCTAAACCGGGCAAAGCAGTCCGGTGAGGATGACCCTGCAACCTTGAACCTAATTTCCTTAATGTTAGTAACTCAGTTTTATCAAAATACCCGGCATAAGCCATAACAGTATATAAAACCGGACAGGTATGTCCACACGATAGAACCAATCTGTCTCTTTCTTCCCAATTAGGGTTTTTAGGGTCGTGTTTAAGGACATTAAAATAAAGTGCTGTAAAAATATCCGCTAAACCTAGAGGACCTGCAGAATGCCCGGATTTTGCTTCAAGCAGCATTTTAATAATATCTTCTCTGATAGAATTAGCAGTCAGTTTAAGTTTTTCAACATCTTGAGCAGAAAGAGTCATAAATTAAGTATATCAAAGTCTAAAGCCATTTTTAGTAGGCTTAATATGTTTATGCTCTCCTTTTAAATATTCTTTTTCAAACTCTTTAATAGCTGAAATTACTTCATTAGGTGAATTAACAATTTTAAAAACTTTCAGTTCCTCAGGACGAAGCAGCATATGATCCTTGAATGTGCCAATTATTTTATACCAAAAATCCCCGTATAAAATTAGCGGTTTGTGGTGGCCAAAATATAACCTGGCCAAACCCCAAGCCATTCCAAATTCTGAGATTGTTCCCGTACCACCTTTGAAAATAACATACACCTGTCCCTGTTTCATTAAAGTTAGTGTCCGCTCAACATAAGTATCAGTTTTTATTTCAACATCAAATAGATTTTTTGCATCCCGGCCTTCAAAATTCTTCATATCTTTAGGATAAAGCGTCACTCCAATTACCTTTCCTCCTCCTTTTTTTGCTCCTAAAGTTGCAGCTCGCATCACCCCCGGCCCTCCACCATCAACTACTGTATAACCTTGCTCAGCTAATTTTTTAGTAACTTCAAACACATCTTTATATAAAGCTTCTCCCTCTTTGGCATTAGCATAACCAAAAATAGCAACTGTTTGGATTAAATGTGAAGATTTTTTAACTTTATGAATTAATTTTTTCCCAAAGTTTTTCAACATTTTCTTCTATATCTCCATTTAATAAATAAGAACCAACTACTAAGTTATCTGCACCTGCCTCTATCGCTTCCTTAATATTACTATCATTAATATGACCATCAACTCCTATTTTAAACTTAAATCCTTGTTTCTCCCTTAATCTTTTAACTTCTTTAACCCTTTCTAATGCACCTTCCTTAAAAGGTTGCCCCTGAAATCCCGGCTCAATAGACATTATCAGTACTAAATCTATTATATCCCAGTATGGTTCTAATTTTTCTAAGGAAGTTTCCATTTTTATAGCTAACCCTAACTCCACACCGGAGTCTTTACAAGCTTTAATGGTATTTTGTAATCTTTGACTATCAACTTCAATATGCACAATAACCCGTTTTATATTAAATTGTTGAAGTTTTATAAACCATTCATCTGGAGATAAAACCATTAGATGGACTTCAAGATTTAAAGATATTTTATTTTGGTTAAATACTTCAACTCCCACAGATTTATTTTTTACAAATTCTCCATCTGCAAAATCACAATGTAACCAACCCTGCTCTAAACTTGGGCTTCTGTTTATCTTTTCTAAATCTGCTTTAAATTGATCTGGTGTAGTTGCTAAAATTGCTGGAATAATTGTAACCATTAGTGATGCTCTTCTACTTCCTTTAATTCCTCAAGCCTCCGTAGATGTCTTGTCTCACCACTAAACTTTGTATTTAAAAAAGCTTTAACCATTTCATAAGCTTTTTCTACCTCTAAAGTATCTGCAGGTAAAGAAATTATGTTTACATCTTCATGTTCTCTAGCTTGGATTGTTCTAGCCAAATCAAATACTAAAGCAGACCTGATGCCATCTATTTTATTAGCAACAATATCAACCCCTGCACCAGACCCACAAAATAAAATACCTCTGTTAGCAGGATCATTTACTACTGCTTCTGCAACTTTTTCTGCAAAAATAACATAGTCATCACCTGGATCAAGCTGTTTATTTCCTAAATCAGTTATCTGATAACCTTCATCCAAAAGAAGTTTCCTAATTCTTTCTTTAAGTTCAAAACCTCTATGATCAGCACCCAAAAATATCATGAGTTTATTATATACCATGTCCTAATTTGATATATTCTGCATCAATTGACCAAGCAAAAAAATATTTGCTAAGATAACATTTGCTTACTGCAAGGTAGGTTTTCGAGAGAACCCGCTACGTGCGGGTTTTTTCGTCTAAAATTAAGTTCTTTTTTTAAGAGTTGTTCTTCTAACCTCTGAATAAAAAGCCGGTGAAGATGATCTTATACTTTGGGTTAAACTACTATATTCCGGTTGGCTAGTCGTCATTTTGGAAGCTAAAAAATCTTTTACTGTTTTTATCTGGCTAGCGCCATAAGCTTGGAAAACCTCCCTAACCTCATTTTGCTGCCGTATTGCAGTTGGCACTGAGACCAATATTTTCTCCTCACTTTTTCTGGAAATCCCCAAACCAATTAATCCTCCAGCTAATAAACCGGTAACCACACCCGAAAAAATCGTTGCTACTGTTCCAGATAAGCCTAAAATTTCAACCAAAGAGCGACCGATAAATAAAGAATTAATTCCCGGAAATACAATTGTACCTAAACCAATCAGTAATCCTACAATACCACCTAACATTCCTCCAATCCCGGCACCCAAAAATAATCCTGGGAAAATACCAGAACCGCTATCTGAATGGTAACCTAAATATGGATTTAAATCTTTAATCTCAACCGATATATTTTTAGGGTTATAACCCAAAGTATTCAGGTCAAAAATTGCACGTTCGACATCATCTTTGTTAAAAAATGTCCCTAAAACCATACCGGATATCCTAAATTTCCCTTTCCCCACGGCTAACTATCCTATTTACAAAAAGTATAAATAAAGAACCTAAAATTGAGATTGCAAAAGAAGATAAATTGAACCCTGTTATAGATACACCCAATACTAAATTAGCTAAAAAACCCCCTAATATTGCACCCAAAATACCTAAAATTACTGCCCCTACTAACCCACCAAAGCTTGGAGACGGTTCAACTAAATTAGCTATAAAACCGGTTATCACACCAAATAATACCCAAGCTAAGATATTCATGGGTTCAATTCTAAACAGATATTTAGAGAAATTAAATAAAAAGGAGTAAGAAGCAGGTAAAATTAACTTTTAGTGGTAAATAATATCAATATATTTCAACTATTATACTAACCATAAAATTAAAATAGATTCTAGTATCCCAGGTTCTAAGTTGATTTTAAAAATCTTAAATTTTGCTAAACTTTAAATTAAAGGAGAAGTCATGATCAAAAATAGATCATAAAAAAAGGTATTTTTGAGAGTTTGCCTGAAAAATTCGGGCAGTAATTTTTTCATGAATTAATCATAAATTTATAAAAATATAACAATGCAAAAAAATAGTAAGGAATATGTTAAAAAACCTTTTAAAGTAAAATAAGGGCAATGATTTTAAATAATAAATTTTACAATCAATCAACAGAGAGTATAGCCAAACAATTACTTGGTTGTTACTTAGTTTCAGAACTATCCGGAGGAAAAGTCATCGGTAAAATTGTTGAGACAGAAGCCTATTTAGTAAATGACCCTGCATCTCACAGTTATAAAGGACAAACTTCAAGAAATAAGGTTATGTTTGGGGCAGCTGGACATTTAT
Source organism: bacterium (assembly GCA_027364775.1). Classification (GTDB taxonomy): domain Bacteria; phylum Patescibacteriota; class Microgenomatia; order Daviesbacterales; family UBA10151; genus DAHXOS01. The sequence continues at coordinate 15,915 of DAHXOS010000014.1, read as the reverse complement.
ATGTCTATTTAATTTATGGATTGTATTACTGTATTAATGTTGTCACAGGCAAAAAAAATCAAGCTGAAGCAGTATTAATTAGAGCGTTAGAGCCAATTAAAGGTATAGAGTTAATGAAAGTAAGGCGAAAAACTGATAATCTAAATAATTTAACTAATGGTCCGGCTCGGTTAACTCAGTCCCTGGCAATTAATTTAGATTATAACGGCCATTATTTAACTCAGTCTCCTATTTATATCCTTTCAGCAAATCATTTCGGAAAAGTAGATAAATATACTATCATCTCCTCAAGTAGAATTGGCATAACTAAAGCTACTAATTTAAAGTTAAGGTTTTATATAAAAGACAATAAATTTGTTTCAAAATAGTCTTAAAATTTGATCAAGATATTCTAAATTTGGTATAATTATTTGAGATCTAAATGGCATACTCTATCTATGAAAATTGAAGATAAAAAGACATTTCTTGTATCGGTAACAGTTTTTCTCTCTCTGATTTTAATAAACATTACACTCACTGTAGGCAGCGCCAAAGCTACACAAAAGGTTAAAAATTATATCGATAGTAACGATTACCAGCTAAAAAATTACTATGTTAACACTATTGAAAATATCAGGGTGGTAAAAATTAAACCCCCTCTGCCCAGATAATTACCTTTTTTCTTAAAATCCAATTTTTCCTATTGATCTATTTTTGAAAATATAATCAAGAAAAAGTTTGTTTTAAAAAAGTTCTTGCTTTTATACTTAGGACCCAAAACTTATGGAGCTAGCCTGTTAGTATCTCTTGGAAATAATGTCGCTTCTTTTACATTACCCAAACCAATAATTTTTTGTGTCAACCTTTCTAAACCTAACCCGAATCCTCCATGAGAAGGCATACCATATTTAAAAGCTTGAAGGTAATATTTAAAACCGGGATGTTCCGGATTCCCCCCAATTGCTTTTAATTGTTCAATTAGTCTTTCATATCTGTGTTCACGTCTGGTAACCGTAACTATTTCTACCCCTCTAAAGATTAAATCTGCCCGGTCAACTACTTCCGGGTTTTTCTCCGAAACATGATGATAAAATTTCATATCTGATGAAGGAAAATCGGTAATTAAAACCGCCTCCGATCCCCAGTTTTTTGCTGAATACTCAGATATAAATCTTTCTTCTTCAGGGGATGGATCTTTTTCATTAGTAAAATCTTTACCGGTTTCTTTTAAGTAAAGTTCGTGTAGATTGTTCATTGTTATCTGAGGAAGTTCATCTGTTAAAATAGGTTGTTCAGCTTTTAAAGCTGTTAATTCTTTTTCATATTTTTGCCAAACCTGCTCTACTACATAATTAATTAACTTACCTAACAATTTGTATAAATCCTCTACCCCCTCAATAAATCCCATCTCGACATCTACTGTTGTAAATTCAGTCATATGACGGGTAGTCATTGAAGGTTCAGCTCTGTAAGTTGCCCCAAATTCAAAAGCTCTTTCAAAAGCCCCAACCATTATTTGTTTGTAAAATTGGGCTGATTGAGCCAGGGTTGCTTCTTTACCAAAATAATCTAATTTAAAAACTTCTGCTCCTCCTTCAGTTGAACCTGGGAGTAATTTTGGCGATCTAAATTCAGTAAAATCTTGAGATTTTAAATATTCCCTTATTGCATCAGCAACTCCTGATTGAATTTTAAAAATTCCCTGTTCGGTAACATTTCGCATATTTAAAACCCGGTTATCAAAAAGAGTAGAAAAATTTTCAGGATTATGATCAATTGCTTTATCTACCTCAATAGGCGGAACATCGCTAACAGCAACTTCCACTTCTAAAATTGGATCGTGCAATTCTACTCCTCCAGAAGCTCTGATTTCTTCTACTACTTTACCGCTAACCCTAACTACCGTACCTATTTGTAAACCATCTAGTTTTTGAATTTCTTGCTTGTCTTCTACTAATGCTTGAATCAAACCACCTCTGTCCCTAATGATTAAAAAGTTAAGACCCCCCATCTCTCTTTTTTTATATAACCAACCCATAATAGTCACTACCTGACCAACATGGTTTTTTAAATCTGGTGATAGTATCCTTTGTTTTCTAAATTCCATTTTTATACAACCTCAACAATTTCCGGTTTCACTAAAGATATTAAATCTTTAGCGCTCATTTGTATACTGTGTCTCTTGCTGCCGGGGTTAAAATTAACTTTATCAATTTCCAAAATTCCTTTATCAAAATAGGTTTTTAATTTTAAAATATTTCCAAAAGGAGGAACAGAGCCCATTTTTACTTTAGTTAAATTTTCAGCTTCTTGCTCTGTTGCAAATCTAATTTCTTTTACTTCCAAAAGATTTTTTACTTTTTTAAAATCTATTCTTTTATCTGCGGGTAAAACTATTAAATAATAATTTTCCTTAGTCTTTATAACCATAGCTTTCGCTCCGGTCTTTAAATCTACACCCCTTATTCTTGCTGCCTGTTCACTAGTCCTGACCTCTTCATGTTCCAAGAGTTGATATTCAATATTATTTTTATTTAATAATTTTTTAATCTGTTCAAATACTTCCATATTTTCTCCATTAAAAAACTCTTAGTAGATTAACAAAATAATGGTAACTTTTTCAATTTGATAGCTTAAACCCAATAAATACTCCAATTATTCCCCCAACTGCACCGGTTAAAATTGTAGTGAAGGAAAAGGGATCTACTCCAAAAACTACAGGTAAGTAACTACCGCCAAAAGAACCAATGGTCATTCCTACCATAACCCAGGTTTTTGTAGACATAATAGATATAATAGCAAAATTATTACTTTTGTTTATAGCCTCAATTTCTGATAAAATTACCACACTCACCTTGCGGGATCGTCTAATGGTAGTCAGATCAGTTTTTGTGCTACAATTAGACTGTGCCTGATAATAAGAAGCTAGCTCAAGAATCTTCTCTCAGAGCTTATAAAATTTCTCAAACTTTTAAACGCAAACATCTTGATAACTTTAAAATCTGGAGAGATTCCATGAGGGTTATAGGAAAAATTCCTTCCAGCTACCCCAAACTTACTCATTCAGTTGAGTTTGCTGAATTAATTGGAGTTATATTGGGTGATGGAAATATTAGTAAATTTCCAAGAACAGAACGACTTATCCTAGTTGCTAATGCTAACTATCCAGAAATGATCCAACATTGGGTAGATTTAGTAGTAACGGTTTTTGGTAAATCTCCTGTAACTTCACGAATTCGTGGAACAAATGCAGTCAGAATTAGTCTTTATCAAAAATTTATATCCAAAAGAACCCATATACCAACTGGTAATAGAACATTTTTTGAATTTCAAATGCCAAGATGGATTTTAAATAATAATAAATACTTAATCAGCTACTTAAAGGGTGCTTTCGAAGCAGAAGGTTCCCTGAACTTACACCTTCCAACGGGCACCTATAATTTTGCTTTCAGAAATAATAATAGATACTTATTAGATTCAGTTCAACAAGCTTTATTCAAATTAGGATATAATCCTGAAGTAAGAGATTATGCGATTAGACTTCGTAAAAAAAATGAAGTAGAATCATTCAGAAAATTAATTTCTTTTAAGGAATATCTTGCGGGATAGATTAATGGTAGATCGCCGGTCTCTGAAACCGAAAATCTTGGTCCGAATCCAAGTCCCGCAGCTTTTTCAGGGTAGCCCTATTGTACTGTGTCAGAACTTTTTGCTACTCTAAATTTAGATGGAAACTTATTTAACAATAGCAAGTTTAATTGCGTATATTACTCCTTGGGCAATACCTGGCAGTTTGATATTCTTACTAATTGGAACAATTCTAGATGTAAAAAATAAAAAGTTCCATTGGTCAAAATTTGCACTAATAGTTCTTGTAATCACAATAGTTTTTTTAATTATTCAACTTAAACTTATTTATTCAGTAACAGGTGGAATTTTAAATAATCCCTAAATAATAAGTTTCAGCATAATCAACCATTACCAACCAATTAATTTAACTTCAAGTACTTATATCAAAATATCCCTCTACAGTCTTTTTGATGCAAATTTTTGAACTAAAGTTTGTTATACTCACCCAATGGATGTGTATTTTAAGAAAGAAGTAGTTTATCCATTTAAAGGGATAAACTTTGTTTTTGACGTTGCAAATGAATTGTTCTCTACTTTTGCAATAGATCATGGAACTGATATGTTGATTCGTCATATGGTCATAAACAGCCCCAAAATTATTTTAGATATTGGTTGTGGATATGGTCCTATAGGAATTATTTTAGCCAAATCAAATCCAAACTCATATGTCACTATGGTAGATGCAAATTTATTGGCTGTTAGATACACAAATACCAATATTAAGAAAAATAAGGTCACCAACGCCATTGCAATTGGTAGTATTGGAATGGAAAAAGTTTATGATAAGAAGTTTGATCTTATTGTTTCCAATATCCCTGCAAAAATAGGTGATGAAGCAATTACTCAAGAGTTTATTCTTACTCCTCTTAAACATCTTAATAAAGATGGTGAACTCTGGATTGTTGTTGTAAATGCGCTAAATCATTTAATTTCCAGACTTGGATCAAAATACAATTTAGATTTACAACTCATAAGGAAAAGAAGTGGTCACTCTTTATATAGAATTAAAAATAAGACTATTATTAAATAATTAGGAATATATATAATTGTTCATCTGAAGTTGGCCAAAAGATTTGAACTTAGTTTTAGATGCCTGCAAAATAGAGTTATTTTATAATAGTGGATAGTTTAGTACTAATAAATGGAATAAACATTTCGTCCTCACTTTGTCCTCCATGGGCGCCTAAATGTTGGTAATGAATTTTGGGTAAATAATGATACCAAACCGTATTATTCTTTGCAGGAAGAATTAACAAATTACCAATTCTACTCATAAACTCTTCGTGCATATTTCCACTTCCAAACCAACCTTTTTCTACACACTCTGAGATTTTTAAAACTCTAGTTCCCTGAGGTAAATTCTTTACCAATAAATCTATAGCATATTCAAGTAGTCTTGGCTTTATATGTAAAAAAACATCCCTACTATTTCCAGTGGGAAGAATGAGTTGCTCATTAGAACTTACTTCTAATAAATCATCAAATCCTTGTATTGTTTCTAAGTAAAAAGTTTTATGGGGATTAACACTTGTTAAACCATGGTCAGCAGTTAAAAATAAAGTAGTTCTTGAAAGTTCTGACTGAGTTATTTTATTGATAAACTCTTTTTCCAACAGATACGAAAGTGTAGATATTTCAGCCCTTAACTCTTCTGATTGAGGCCCAAACTTATGCCCGATGCTATCAATGGCTGAAATATAAATATAAAACAATGCTTTTCCCTTAGTATGATTTACTAAATTTCTTAGATTCACCATAAGTTGTGGATATGTTATATAAGGGGTAATAATTCCACCAAAATTTACCTGAAGATTATAAAAATTACTATCTAATGGTTGAGGTAATAATATATAGGATGGAATATCATTTTCCTTTAATTTTTCAAAGATAGTTCGTTTGTTAAATAACATTTTAGATGAAGAATGCGTAATTTTAGATTCATCTTTGGAGAAAACCGGACTGAAGGGTAAGCTTTTAAGTATTACATCTAGTTCTCTAAAATATAGATACCATTCAGGTAATCCATGTTCCTGAGGAGATAGTTCACTACAAATTGAAGTAATTGCGGCTGAAGTGGTAGAAGGAAAGACAGTTGTTAATTTATTATAAACACCTTTACTTGATAGTGTTTTAAAAAAAGAGTATTTCTTAGCAACTCTTTGATATAGATTATGACCTAGCCCATCAAACAAGAAAATAATTAGCTTATCTGAATCTCTACTACCAATGAAATATTTTTCTGACAAAGGTTTTCTTAAGGGCTGAATACCAAAAAAATTTAGTATAGTTGATGGTAAAGCTAGAAGATTGGGATTTAAATAATCCGGAAGAATATATTGATTACTATTATTTTTTGCCATTGCCATTATAAATACTTATTACTTTTATAAGTAATTCAACGTATTTATTTTAACATCAAAGTGTAAACCAAATAATGGTATTTTCATATTAATCCTGTTAATCTATATAATATAGATTTGAATGATTTGCTTAACAATAAAAAAACATATCCCTATAGACAAGGGGTAATTGGACTTGTCCTGAATAATAAAAACCAAGTATTGGTTGTGCAAATGGTGGATTATCAGGAAAATGAGTGGAGACTACCTGGTGGAGGGGTTGATCCAGGTGAAACTCTTGGCAAGGCTTTACTTAGAGAGTTAAAAGAAGAATTAGGATCATCGGATTTTGAAATAATTGCTGAAAGTAAATATAAGACAAAATATGATTGGCCGGATAAATTTATAGTGTCGAGATTCGAAAAGAAGGGTGAAAAGTTTAAAGGACAGGAACAAAGTCAATTTTTAGTTAAGTACAATAGTGATAAAGATCTAATTCCAGACCGAAGTGAACTAAAAAACGTTAAATGGGTTTCGATTAAGGATTTACCTAAATATTTAATATTTCCTGGACAATGGGACATAACTAAGAGAGTAATAAATGAATTAGTTAGTTTTAATAAATCCACATAGTTTGACCTAGATTGATTTCTATAGTATCATTCCATCAGAAGAAAGATGGAACTTCAACAATCCTTTTTAAGTGTGTTTTTAAAACCAGAAGAATTATGTGTTTTGAAAGATACTGTTGCTGATTTATCTAAAAAATATCCTGATGTTACGGGTGTTTTGATTACTGGTAGCTTAGCACAGAAGATATCTCTCGCCCCTTGTTATACTATTGAACATAGTACACCTTTACTAGAAGCTTATCTTAAAATACTTAATAGATCCGGTCGACATATTTTCCCTCGTGTTAGCTCGGATTTAGATGTATGGGTGTGTACTTCAGAACCATCACAAAATCAGACTATAAAAGAAAAAGTAGAAGAAAGGGCGATTGACCTTATTAATTGGTTAGTGAAAAACCCTGATCTTCATGGTACTCATGCATGGATAGAGCAAAAACATCATGCATTTGATGAATTCTATAAAAGACCAGAATTATATACGCCATCTTGGCAGCAGGTGAATGGACAAGGTCCATGGTTAGCGCAAACGTTTACTGCTGAATTAACTCACAGAATAATTCAGTCAATGCCAGATTTTCAAAAACGAGTGAATCATTATTTTGATAGGAATATTCCAGGTGAATTTATTGAACTGAGAGCTTATCCTCCATGTACATTTAATCTTAGACCAGAAGTTTTAAACATAGATTGCAAAAATGATAAAACTCCTTTCCCATTTATTATTGAAGAATGGCTAGATTTAGATAGGAATTGTTTTGTCCTATATTCTGATAAAAATACAAGTAACCAGATTTATCCATTTAATCCTCTAGGTGTAAAGTTAGGCTCAAGTTTAGCAACATACCTACATGCTGGAAGTCATATATCATGAAAGAAATATTGATTAATTCCGAACATGAACCATATTTTGATCCTTTACCTAGGCTACCTATTAATAATTCACCTATTCGCCCTTTCTTTATAGTGCACCCCTCGGCATCCGGGAAAATAGCAGTAGTTAGAGAAGGAATAAAAGTAGCAAGTCTTAAATTAGAAGAAGAGCTAAAAACAGATAAATTTGAATTATTTGCAAGATATATTTATCCTGTTAGAGTAGACCAACCACATAGCTATTTATGGCTGATGACATTAAGGTTACTTTATTCTCCTGATCATAACGTTTCACATGCTTTTGTGTTTAGTAGAGAACATTTAGAGGACTTAGCTTTATTAGATAAAGTAAAAAGAATAATTAGAAATAATATAGGAACTGATTATTATCAAGCCACATATCGGAATAGTAAATATAATTTAGATTTACATCATTTACATGCTCCAGATGAAGATGAATTAGACTCACAGTATAATGCTTTAATGAGATTTTATAACCCTGTCTGAAAATCGTTATCTAAGAAAATCAGTATCTTAACATCTATTTGGCAATCTAGTTTACCATATAGTGTAGGGTATTTAACAAACGAGATATTATTCTTTTCTAACAATTCGAAGAATGTTTATTCTAATCTCATACTAATGCTTCTAATACGAGACATATTAAGTTTTCGCTGCTCTTTAGTGAGGTTATCCATAACTTATGCATATTTATGAAACTGATTTTTTTATTTTCTCTAACAGAGATATAAAATCCTCTGGGTTTTGATTAAGTTGAGTGGGCAACATTATATAATTATCCCTGCCGAAATCATTATCCATTTTAAAAGGGGCGGGTAGATTCACTCCTTTATAAGAAATTTCTGAATTTGTGAAATCTTTTTTTGAAACGAAACCGCGTATTTCAAACCAGCCTAAGTTTCTATCTAAATCAAGCTCCATAAGACCTAAACCGGCTTTAATAGCATCATATAAGAACTTATCCTCGATATGGAGTTTAGCTAACACAAACCATTCACCTTCCCATGAAGTTTCTACTTCAGGGACTGCAAGTAAGTTTCCAGAGGTGGATTTGACAGAGACCTTAAGTTCATCAGGGATATTCTTTTCTTTACTGTTAACTAAACATTTAACAAAATCTCCTTCGTCTCTTTTCCTAGTGTTGACTGTTATAAGTGCAAAATCTATTACAAGTTCAAGATCAACTTTCTCATATGCATACTTAGCTAACCCCCATTCAACAAGCTTACCTTTTACTTCATCTTCTATTTTTCCAGTAAAATTCCTGTTTTGTCGCATTGCTGCCCTAGCTGGTTTAAGCATAACATCATCATAACTTTCAACGATACTTTTAACATCTTTGTAGGTAATGTTAACTGATTGTTTTTTCAATCTTGCTATGTATTGCACTGCTTCGTCTTTCTTAATCATGAGCCTTGATCCATTTCCTTTAATCTTTACGAAATTTAATTCTGGAGGAACAATTTTTCCATTGATTTCACCATTCTTTCTTCTAAAATCTATCTGTTTTTCGGATAGAGGAAGCCCTTGTTCTTCTAACTCCTTTAATAATTCGTCCTTTGTTAAATAATCTTTTGCATTAGAGGATAGCGGTGCTGTTGTTATTTTTTTATCCATTTGTTTATATCTGTATAAGACTTAGCTGTTGAATTTGATTAAAATCAACATATCTTAAAGCATCTCCGGAGAGAGGTTTTAGGTCTTCAGTATGAACTTTATCATATTCACCCGTAAATAACCTCCTGAGCTCCTTTGCTACAGCTCTTACCCCTGTCGGGGGGACGGCATTACCAATTTGTTTTCTAACTTCGGCTATACTTCCAGTGAAAATAAAATCATCAGGAAAACCAAACAATCTTGCTCTCTCTCTGTTAGTCAAGGGTCTTGGCTCCTCAAAATGATAGCCCCAAGTACCACCTCCACCGCCAGCAATAATTGTAGTAGATGGTTTATCCTGGTGTAATCTCCTGTATACATGACTAATCATTCCTTTGACATAATAAGGACTATCTTTCGGTATATCAGTAAAATTACCTCCTTCTGGAATTAAGCTAATAATCATTTTTGTTCTATCCTTTATATTTAAGTGTTCATTATTATGAGCTACCTGCTCCACATCTTTTAGAGCTTCTCCCGCAGTTACATAACTTCCTGGATAATGACTAGGTTTCGGCTTTTTGAACACGTATGGAATATCATTTCTTATGCCTACAATTAAAACTCTCTCTCGGAGTTGAGGGACCCCGTATTCAGCAAAATTAAATAAATTTATGTATAGGCGATATCCATAACCATCTACTTTTTGGAAGTCTCTGACTATTTGTTTTATTGCCATACCTTTATTAACTGTAAGTAAACCCTTAACGTTTTCTGCTATAAATACCTTAGGCATTTTAGCTGCTACTGCGCGAACAAAATGTTTGTAGAGATTTCCTCTATCAGTTTCTATCCCTCCTCTTTTCCATATCATCGAAAAATCTTGACATGGAAATCCGCCTAAAATAATATCACAATTTGGAACTTTGCTAAAATCTACATCAGCAATATTGCCTTCAAAGATATGATCCCCAAAATTCTTCCTGTAAGTTTTGCAAGCAGCATGGAAATTATCATTTGCCCACACAACTTTATAACCTTCCTGTACAAATCCTAAATCCATACCACCACAACCTGAAAATAGAGAAAGAATCTTAGGTATTTTTGCAGATATTTTTTGCATTGAAATCAGTATAAACTAATCATCATTGGTTGCGCCATATATCAAACTATATCAATGTTCTTTATCCCTAGGGGGAATAGGCTCATTGCTGTTTATAGTGTCCTTACTTCTAATTTGGCCTTGCTGATTTTGAGTAAGGGTCTAGACAACTTTAGAGCGGATTTTGCCTAAAGTTTTTCAGTAATACCTTGTACATAATATCACCTCTGTCAAGCACCCATTTCTTTGATACTTTCCTTATGGTAAAAATTCTACCTTAAAAGTGTTACCAATGTATCTCAGCCTACTCACTCATAACTTGCCATTAAAATGAGAGGGCACTAATCGAGTGTAATTACTTATGAGCCCAGTGAATATTAAGGGTGCCTTTACACAAAGGATATTTTAAGCAACCCCAGAATTCACCGAATTTACCTGATCTTCTAACCATTTTAGAACCACACCTAGGACACTTGGGATCTTTAAATAAATTTATATTTTGTCTAGCAGAGTCATATTCTCTTTTGGCCTGATAATACCTCACTAAGTCAATGTGAGACAGCATAGGTCTAATTTTATCTTTTAGATATTGGATTTTTTCTTTAGACTTTTCGCTACCACTAGCATAAGCAGTAGGATTTTTAATAAATGCTTCTAGTCGATTCGTTTCAGTTCTATTTAGTTCTCGTTTTGGTTGATCTCTTAACAAACCTTCCCACTCCGAATTAATATAGGTACTATGCCCAACCCAATTGTTTGCTAAACAGTACTGGCAATAAAATCTAAATCTAGCATTCCATCTGCTCAATTTCGGAAATTCACTTTTATCCTTATATTGATGGCAGGATTTGCACTGTACCTGCTTTGACTTAATAAAAGCATCGCTTAATTCTTCAAGGAGGGAGTCTGAAAGGTCTTTTTTTTTACAATGAAGTCAAATTTTTGATCTAAATTACCGATGGGATCATCAGCTAAAATAAACTTATTGGCTCTAACGAATTCATATCCGTAAGTCTCCAAAGCCTTTTGTCTTTCAACATCTTGCGTCACATAAAAATCATCAAAGTTTGATCTGTTTACTTCATATCCATCTTGAAAATGATATTCAAAACCATCATATTCTAAGATAATGCTTACAGGTTTAGCATTCGGTGGGCTGTAGGTGAGCAGAAAATCTGTTCTGTATAATGGAATATCTGCTTTGTTAATCATCCTTAAATACTTCCCAATTGGGAATTGAGACTGGATATCAATCCAATCCTTGTTTTGCTTATAAAAATTAGTCTGTTGAACCAACCCTAAAAGCAGTTTTTCTCCTTCTGATTCTGTTTCGTTAGGTTCAGGCAATTTTAGACTGTTTTCAAGCTCACTCTTAAAGGTCCTAATTGCTGCTCCTATTTCTCCTTTGAAATCTTCTGGTTGTTTACTTATTACAAATATCACTGTCTCTTTAGCACGACTTAAACCTACATTTAAGCGCTGTTCTCTTAACTTACCTTCTTCGTCATCTCCAGACATCGCTTTAGCAAAAATAGTATTGAGCTTAGCATTATTGGAAGGGCTTTCCACCATTGAGTAATACACAATATCTCTTTCTTCTCCTTGGCAAGTGTCAAAAGTCATCACTTTGAGTTTCATTTTCTCTTCTAAGTATCCGTATTTAGAAGATTGCCTAAGCATCTCATAAATATATTTTTGCTGATTCCTAAAAGGTGTTATTACTCCCACAGACTCTTTACAGCCTTTTTCTGCTAGTTTCTCTAACTCAGCTAAAATTAGCTTGGCCTCATTTCCATTGGTATTTTCTATAATTCTGGTAGTAGCACCCGATTCTTGAACAGATTCCTTACAATCGTCAACAATTTCAAAGCGGATGACATCTTTAATATTTTTCCCTCTTAACTTCATGACCTGTAATCTACCTCCATAAAAATTCTTGTTGGAGTATTCAATAACCTCTGTATAACAACGGAAGTGTTTAAGTAACATAACCTGATAATTAGCAAGGGCTTGCATAAACTCCAAAATGGAGACTTTGATATTAAATCTCCTAATTTTGTCCTTTATTGCTTCTCTAGTCTCTACATCAAGATCTTTAATATCTTTTGAGTAGGTTTCTTTCACCATACTAAATACCTCATTGTTAATAGGAATGCTTGCTGTAGACGTTTTAACATTGCTAAATTGTTTTGTATCTCCAAGCACAACAATCTTTTTAGCTCTGAGTAATGCAGGAAATGCTTGCGCGATGCTTACTTGCGAAGCCTCATCAATAATGACTACATCAAATAATTCTGGTTCTAGAGGTAAATATTCTCCTAGTTCACGAATATTTACTATCAAACAAGGGAATGCTTCTACTAAAATTCGCAAATATTTTTTAGGAATCTGTGATTTTGATCTTATAATTTGTCTAATCGATTGTGCATCTGCTGAATGTTCAGTTCTAAATTCAACAACCTTTTTATCCAGAATATAGGTCATGTTAGCTATGTATCTATTCTGGAGAAGGGCTCTGTCGAGGTTGTAGTTAGACATCTGGTGATTAGTGTAGTGATTTCTAATTTTTGTAAGGTTCTCAAAATAAACTAAAAGTTCTTCTAATTCATCTTCATCAATTTTTGAAACTTGGCTTGATTTATATGAATCTATATTCTCGATATCTATTGACAGTTTTTTGAGAGTACTGGGTATGGTATTTTGAATCGAGGGCAGTTTACCTAACTCCTCTGTTTTATCTCCTAGATACTCAAGTGTTGCTGCTAGCTCTGCAAATTTGTCTTCCAAGTTTTCAAGTTTATCTTCATCAACAAAATCAGCAACTTTACTATCTACTAATTCTTCCCAACCGAACACAGGCAAGTTCAGTTTCTTAACTGCATCTTCAATATTGTTGATTGTTTCCGTTATCTGATAAGCAGTAACAACTTCCTGAATTTGCTCGCCAGTTGTTAGCATATTTTTGTTAGTAGAGACTAATTTGCAAAGATCTAATATTCTAGATTGATCAACTACACCCTCCAACTCTTCTAATAAATCAACTAATGAATTAAGTTTTCCTTTAATTTGATCGAATTTTTCGTCGCTAATATTCTCATTTAGATACTTATCATCAAGTAAAGAGCAGACAAGCGTAGACTCTTTTGTAAGCTCTTCCCTTAACTTCACAGTTTCTTGATAAAGCAAGTATTCAGATTCCAATCTTGGAATCATGGAATGGGGTTTATCCAATTGAGAGGCTGGAAAAGCGAGTTTTAATTTTCTATTCAAGGACGCAATTTCGGATTTTTTGATAAAAGTCCAGAATAAAAATTTAAGTTTTCTGATTTCATCCAGGTAATTTGCCAAGACTGCGTTATTCTTAGAATTTAAATCATCAATTAATCTATGTCCGTAATTAGATTTATGCTCATAATGGATAAGGTAAATTCTATGAAATATATCAGCAATCTTTTCGCAGTTTTGTTTGAGCTCAGATATTTTTTCTAAGGCAAGAAAGTCATTTATAGACTTAAACAGCAAATCTTTATCATTTGCGCCAAAATATTCTGTTATTCCTGCTAATTTTTCACCGACAATTTTGAAATTTTCCCAATTTTTATTATTCTGGTTGGATGATATTATCTCAATAATTTGCTTTAGTCTTGATTTGTTGGTAGCATTTTCTATCAATTTTTCTATTGATTCTAAACCTTCAGAGATCGATTCTATTTGTCTTTCAGATTCTTCATCGAGATGTTCCTGTAACCATGAGGCAGAAGCAATTTGAAGATTAACATCTTTTCCTATAAACGCTTTAACGATTTTATATAAGGAAGCAAGCTTATCGGAGCTATCATTTAGCTTCAGTTCTTCAACATCTATCAATTTTTTCCAGCGTTCAAGATTGTTATTTTCAAACTTTATCACTTGCTGAATTGCTTCGAGAATTTCACCATAGAAAAGTTGGTTATATTTAACCTCATTACTGATATCATCTTGCATTTGCTGAACACGCTCTCTGATCTCTTCCTGGATATTATCATGATTAAATTTATAAGCTCCGAAACGATCTTTTATTTTTTCAAAATTTTGAGTTTGGAAGATTTTATTAAAATTATTCTTCGTCTGTCCGAGTCTTAAAATAGGGTTTTGAACAAAACCATCATCATTTACCTTTATCTTCTCTAAAATATCGGTTATCTTTTCTTCTACTACGTCCAACGCTTCTTTTTTATCGGAAGTCATAAGCACTGACTTATTATTTAAAAGCGCATCGTAAATTATTGCAGCAATAGTGTGGCTTTTTCCTGTTCCTGGAGGACCCTCAACAATAACACTCCTGACTTCATCCTTTTTAAGGGCCTGAAGAATCTTTATTTGCTCAGAATTAAGCGAAATTGGGCTTCTATAAGTTAATTTTTCACTTATACTTAAACTGTTAAACTCATCATCAACGTCTAGAGTGACAACTTTAGGATTATTTAGTAAGAAATCTTGTATGAGTTTACTAAAGATTTCTAGTGCCTTTGGATCTGCCTGTTCTAAAAGAAGCAATAACTCTTCATAATCATTGATTATAGCTTCATCTGACTTATCAAAAAGTGTTACATAACAATTCGATGTTGCTTTTACATTCTCTTTTTCGGTCTTTACATTCCGATCATTCAAGTCAAAATGAGTCAACTCAAACCTGTTACATAACTTAGTTAATATTTCATTTAAAGCCCCTGTAAAATCTTCAGCCTCATTCCAATAGATTTGCCTTTTGGGAAGATCGATTTTTACTTTATATCTTTCCGATTCTGATAATCTCTCTGAAATATATTGGCAAGCTTTCTCGTTTACATAAAGGATAGGACTACCTTCAAAGTTAAGACTATAGTGAGGCTTAGTTCCTTCCAATAAGGATGGGTGCTCAATACTAACTGGGATGTAGAATATTGGGTAGCTATCTCCATCAAATTTGATTTCATAAAAGTAAAAATAAAAATCAGTTTTGTCAGTGAGCTTTTTTGTTTGTAGCACTACTGTAATATCCCTATAGAAATCAAAAAGTTTATATTTCTTTACAACAGCAGCGTATTTTGCAGATGGAACTTCTTTCAGTAAAGATCTAAGCTCTGCCCTGCTGTATAGTAAGTTACTTTCTTCTAAGTATTTACTTTTTTTAAGATAGTCTTCAAAGCCATCAAGAATCTCTTCAATTAACTTTTCCTCATTTAATTTACCATGCTTATCTATTAAGCCACCAATAAAATCTGTAGCTTTTTGATCTGGGTAAATAGCAAACTCACCTTCGCCTATATCTTTAAGCTTTGGAACATCGAACTTTTTTGTTAAGAGGTCTAATACTAAATTGTTTAGCCCAGAGTACTTGGTCATTTCTAGACCAACCAAGCCTTCATTTTGTGTTAAAACTACTTTACGCTTAGGTTTGTACCTGGACCGAAAATCAGTTTCTAGAAATTCCTTATAGTACTTTATCAGGGTTTCTATAAATGACCAGGATTTTTGAATATCTTTCTCTGGCATAACTAGATTATCATCCTAACTTATTATTTTCTCAAGTTAATGTTTTGCCCATTTTCTTGCAGGGCATACTAAACCACTATGCACTGAAACTACTAAACCACTATGCACTGAAAGTGCATAGGTTTGAAGGGGACTGAAAGTCCTTCTTACTCCTTTCCTTTAGATTCAATCTCCAAAGTGAAGAATTCATCATCTCCTTGGTTTGGTTTTTGATTATGTGTTTCAATGTATT
>DAHXOS010000012.1 GCA_027364775.1 bacterium | reverse complement strand
TAAGTATAGAGAGCTTCGTTCCACTGAAGAGAAACCTAATGCTTGCGCTGTAAGGGTATTTTATATCCCCCTAAGACCAGATGAAGCCTTACTACACCGTAGTTTTGAAAAAATGTGGGATCAAGCCAGATTAAAAGCTGTCCAACGACGTTTAGGATTAACGGCAAAAGATCTGCTTATTCCTCCTGATATCCCTGAGGATTTAAGGGATACCTATAAAAGAGCAAGGTTGGTGTACTGGGAGATGAAAGTGGATAAATTAAATGATACAAGTCTCCAAAGCCTTGGCAGTAAGCCGGAACCAAAATTCTCTTTTTCTGAACTAAGATCTTTACCGGTGCATGTTTACGGATTAGTCAGTGCAGAATTTAGAAAAACCGGTACTTTAGTTGGATCTATCAGAGAGAGATTGGTTAGACATTAACTGCCGGTGCTTTGGTAGTGCTTTAAACAATAACCCCAAAATTTAATTCCTAAAGCTAAAGAAATAAAAGATAAGAGATAAGAGATTAAAATCATCTGTACTGATAATATTCCCATCAAGGCTTTAGGTGGAAAAGTGATCATAACCCCTAAGGGAATTGCAAAGGTTAATAAAAACCTGACAGGTTCTATATATAAATCAGCAGGGATTCTAAGCATTGAAGATAAGTCTCTATAAACCATTACTAAATGATCAACAGAGGTTGAAATAATCCCTAGCCCTAAAACAAAGATATTAAAAGCTGTGGCAATAATTAAACCATTAAAAATCAGCAAAAAATAAAGTAGCCAATTAATTAATGATGGATGGAGATTTAAAGATCCATAATAAATAACTGCAATTAAGATAAAAAAAGCTATTGGCAGATCAAAGATATCAAAGCCTCCTAAAAGTACCCTGATTAGAGGATTAACAGGTTTGGTTAATACCAAATCAAAATTTCCTGTAATTAGCAAATCCCTAAACCTATAAACTTCCCTAAAAAATAGTTGGCTTAATGTATCAATTAAATTGAAAGACAGGTAAAAAAAGATAATCTGATCTTTAGAGTAACCAGCTAAATTCTTGGTCCCTGAAAAAAGAAAAACCAAAAAGAATAAAAACATTAAGATCCTGATAGTTTTACCTACAGTAAAAAGGGCAAAAGCAGCTCTGTTAGAAAGTGCCTGCTGAGCACTGTTTATGGAGTATTTAAGCCAGATTTTAATGTTTTTCATAAATTTAATTGTTTAATTTACTTCCCATATGCCCCATAAGTTTTAAGTCCTTTTTTCCATATAAATTGTGCAAAGCGGAAAATTAAAAACAACCAAATTGTAGATTGAATCAATATTCTAATTATTTCTAAGCCTTGGATTTTACCTAAAAAGATGGCTATTGGATAATAAATTAAATATGGAAAAGGGGTAAATTGTAAGCCAATTTGAACAGTTTTTGGCAAAATATCCAAAGGAAAAACAGCCCCTGAGAGGGTTTCTAAAAAAACAAAGGTTAAAAAAGCAATTGACCAGATATTCTCCGGTGACCAAAATGCAAAAAACCTTAAGGAAGCATTTAATAAAAAATAAATCCCCACAGCTATAGATATGGCATAAACAAACCCAAAAATGCTAATTAAGTTGTTTGGTAAATTTACTATGGGGCGTAGCCAAAGAAAAAGTAAGGATAGCTCTAAAATATTAAAAGATAAATTTAAAATTTTTGAAGCCACATCCCTGATAAACCAATACCTTAAATAATTTAGGGGTTTTACTAAATAGTTACTTAGGTCACCATTAGCAATTTCCTCACCAATACGCTCACCTGAGGGAGAAGATAAAACAATAGAAACTACAATTAGAGTTAACAAAATATAAGTTAAAATTTGGCTTTGGTCATAACCAAAAACCTGGGGTGAATTTACAAAAATCCCCCTCCAAAGAAAGTATGTCATTAAAAGCCTTAAGACATTTCTAAACCTCCAAAGGATAAAATTTAGTCTGTAGGTAAATTCATTTTGTAAAGATGCATTAAAAATTATGAAAAATTTACTTAGCATTGTTATATTGAAAAATTTAAATTGTTAACAATAAAATCCTCTAAAAGTTAATTATTTATTGGTAAATAATTGACGGATTATATCCTCAATTTGGGGTTCAGTAATATTTATATCTGCAACCTGGAATTTCTTTAAAAGCTCAGTAGCAGCCTCTGAGGCTTTAGAACGTTTAACGTTAATAGTAGCTTTAGGATATTCAAAGGACTCAATTTTACCAATTTCTTTTAACTTTTCTAAGTCAACTTTGCCATCAAAAGTTACATCCAAAGTTTTATCAGAGGCAAATTTTTTAATAATCTCATCCAATTTACCATCAAATAAAATAGTTCCATGATCAATAACTATTACTCTTTCACAAAGCTGTTTTACATCTTCCATATAGTGGGAAGTTAAAATAATAGTGGCATTAAACCGTTTGTTATATTCCTGAATAAACTCCCTGATTTTCTTTTGCATCACTACATCAAGTCCGATAGTTGGCTCATCCAAAAATAAAATTTTAGGTGAATGGATAAGAGCTGCTATTAATTCCATCTTCATTCTTTGGCCCAAAGATAATTTTCTAACCTGGACTTTTAAAATATCCCTGACTTCTAAAAGATCAACCAGTTCATCAAGAGTTTTTTGAAATTGTGCATCTGGTACTTCATAGATAGCTTTGTTTAAGATAAAGGATTCTATAGCAGGCAAGTCCCACCAAAGCTGGTTTTTTTGGCCCATTACTATAGAAAATTGCTTCTGATAAGCACTTTTTCTTTCCCAGGGAGTAAAGCCTAAAACAGAAACTTGACCGGAAGTCGGGTAGAGTAGACCTGATAATACTTTTAAGGTAGTAGTTTTACCCGCACCATTTGGGCCTATAAAACCTACAAGTTCACCTTCTTTAATTTCAAAAGAAACATTATCAACAGCTTTGACATCATAATATTTTCTTTTAAACAGCGACTTTAAGGAACCTAAAAGTCCAGGTTCTTTTTGATGTACAGAGTAGTATTTTTTTAGATTTTTAACCTGAATAACTGGATCAGTCATATTTTCTAATTGTATCCTTTGTTATTCTGGCTTGTCTATGATCTAAACACAGTTTGTCAAATAAGTTCTAAAACTGACTCCACCTTTTAGAATCTAAGTTGCTGATAGCGATACTAAAAATTCACTTTATAGAGCCATAGAAAATTTAAATAACTTTAAAAAGTTTCCTGAATTTTTAATTTGCCAAAAAATTTAAGTTTAAGCAAATTTTTGTCAGCAGTTAAAAACAAGTCACAGTCTGCCTCCACAGCACTGTGAAGCTGGATATTATCTTCTAAATCTGTTGTTGGACCTTCCAGACTTCTGTTTAAAATTTCTTCAGTTAAAGGTACAACGCCAAAGTATTGTCTAAGGTTATCAATTTCCCGGTTTGGAACTTGCAGTTTAAAAGTATAATACAAAATGTGAGTTGATAGAGGAGAGATGAATATTAAACTAGAGTCAAGGCTTTGCCACTTCTCTTTAGATCTTTTAAGTACATCTATATAAATATTAGTATCAAGAAAGATCCTGGCCATTTTTTTTGATCATTGCTGCTCTGTATCTGGCTTCAATTTGTTTAGCAGTTAAATTAGGTAAATTAAGTTTTGCTACCCTTTTTGCTAGCTCAGCTGGATTAAAAGGCTTGGGCTCACTGATTTTAGGTTTGATCAGAGCAACGGTTTTAGAGCGGTGAATTAATTCTATAGTCTTACCATCTTTTAAAGATTTAATTAATTGCTTAGATTTTGTTCTAAGCTCAGTGGAAGTAATAATTTGCATATTTTAAATATACACTTAAATGTACATTTTGTCAATTTTATCAACTTGAAGCTGAGGTATAGTGTCTTAGGGCAAAATTCCAGAATTTTGTAGATAAAAATAAAAGTAGAAAAGCAAAAATTGCAGAAAAACCAAGATAGTAGAAAGGAATTTTAGAATATAAAATCTGGACTGGAACCATAGCAATAAAGCCTAAAGGAATTATAAAAGTTAGCAAAAATGAAATAACTGAACCATAGATATTAGTAGGTGTCCTGGTTTAGGACATTTGAGACAAACTCCTTTCTTTAGAAT
>DAHXOS010000003.1 GCA_027364775.1 bacterium | reverse complement strand
GACTATACCTTCATCTCGAAATTTCGAGCGCCTGGCGTATAATTTCAGTTTAATGTCCAGATTATCTGGTACCTGAAATATCAGTCGTTACGGGGGCCACCTACCGGCGGACTTCCCACGGTATTACCTTTTTTAGGTTTCACCGTTATGAGCCAAGATATCACTAAAAATCACTTTCTAGTGAGCCCAATTTGAGCCTCCCGAGCTACCACTGCTCTACCCCGCGATATTGTAGAACTATCTAATTATACATTTTCAGTATTAGAATTGCAAAATATTGTGCAGGATGACTAGATAACGTACAATTCTTCTCCTTTCTTTAATAGATTAGCTGATTTGACTTGAACTAATGGAACTATCTTAAAGGCTCTCATATATGAGCCATTATATTTACCTTTAATTAAAGTTCAACTGTACGGAATCTACCACATCCTAGACAATAAAGGTTATCTTTAACTGTTAATTAAAAGAACAAACGTATCCAACCTTGCCAGTTAGTTAGTTTAGGCTCAATTTTAGGCTGTTCGGCAGCTAAAACCTTCTCCAAATCAGACTGCTGAATAAAAACCACTGTTTCATTTGGTTTGCTAAGATTTAACTTATTCCTTGCAACCTCTTCGATAAAATCATAACTTTTAGTTTCAGCATAACTTTTTTTGAGCTTATTATTTTGATCTTGGAGCTTATTTATCTCTTCTACAGCCTGGTCAAGCCTGCTACTTGCTTGTAAAGCATTCGAGATTTGGCGGATCAAGCCTATAAAAAGAATAATACTGAATACTACCAAAGTAATAAAGATTAATATTTTAGGCATAATAATTACCTGCTGCGCTTGACAATATAAGCCTTTCTATATATTATATAGGACATAATAAATCAGATATAAACTACCTATTTATTTGTAAATTTTAGTACATATGATTACACTACGAGACGCACATCAGCAATTTATAGGCCATTTAAAAGGTAAAAACAGGGCCTCAGCTACTATCTTAGCTTATGGCAAGGATATAGAGCAACTTGTTTCGGCCTTAGATGCTGAAAATAAACAGGATCCAACCCAACTTACAACCGAAGATCTCCAATCATTTATGAATAAACTAGCCAAAGAAAACTATACTTCTAAATCAATCTCCAGAAAAACCAACTCCACTAAAACCTTTTTTAAGTTCCTAAAAACCTCTGGTATTATCAATGATGACCCAGCCAGAGCCTTAGAACACCCAAAATTTGAAAATAAACCACCCAGAATTCTCTCTGAATTAGAATACCGGGCTTTAAGAGATGCAGCTAGGTCAGATCTTAGAATCTTTGCCATTATTGAGCTTTTTTTGCAGACAGGAATCAGAATTGGAGAGCTTGCAAAGCTGGCTGTTGAGGATGTGACAGATAGCACTAACCCATCATTACATATTAAGCCTGCAGAAGGTGCAGTTGAAAGAACCATTCCTTTAAATAAACCGGCTATTGAAGCTGTAAAACGTTACTTAGAGGTTAGATCCTCAACTCCTAATAAAGCCTTATTTGTGACTAAAACTGGTAAACCATTACTAATTAGAAATATCAGGACCGCAATTGACAGGTATTTTAGGTTGGCAGGAATTAAGGGCGCTAAGGTTAATGATCTAAGACACACTTGGATTGCTCACCACTTACAAGCTGGTACTTCCCTACTTTTAATCTCAAAACTAGCAGGACACAAAAGAGTTTCTACTACAGAAAGATATCTACAATATATTCAAGGCAAGTCTACAGAAGGTAAAGTTACTTTAGAGGAACTTTAATACTAATATTTTTAAGCTAAAATCCCAGCCTGGCTGAGGTCTAAGTTATTTGTACCACCATATTCAGGAGATCTCAAACCTAAGATACTTTTTTGCCCTTCCCCTTGATTTTTTTTTGACTGCTCTTGCGCTAAAATTTCCGGAAAACCGCTACTAAATTTAATTCTATCTCCACCTTTTTTAATCATTAAATCTAAAGCTTTAGTTTTTAAGGAATCCGGCATGTCCTCAGAAGATTTAACCGAAATTGGATTTTCTACCTCTCTTCGCCAAGCCTCATCAAAGCTTAAGGGATTGTGTACCTCAACCCAATTAAGCTCACAAGCAACTACTAAGGCTGTATATAAACTATCTTCAATAAATATCTTAGGATTTAATAATCTTAGGGTTACTAATTTACTAAGTGTTGGACCTTTACTCCGGTTGCGGTTTAAAAATACTTCAGTGATAAATTCATCAAGACCCTGTTCCCTCAACCAATCCTTTGCTTGCCGGTGTAAAAACCCCGGTGTGCCAGAAATAACACCAATATTTAATCCAAATTGCTCTACCAAAGACCTTGCTGCCTCTGTCTGAAGAGGATCTTTTTCATAATTATCCAAAAAATCTCTTTTAAACATCTCTGCTTGCTGAACATTTTGTTCTGGACTAAGTTCTTTATCGTCTATCTTCACTTGGTCTCTTTCATCAGCAGTCATCCTAAACCTTTCACTTAATCCCACCGGGGTAATGTATGCATAATATAAGCCTCTGGCTATCCCCTCTCTATCAAATATCCTGGCAGATTGTAAATCTTGCTCCTGAAGAGGTACTTTCACTGCTGAGGGCAGTTCTTTTGGGTCTTGACGCCTGAATAAAACACCATGGGCATCAGATGCTATCTTAATTATTCTCTCATTATTTAACATAAAATTGATTAATAAAAGGCAGAAAGCTTATTTTTAACTTGAACTTCTGCTCAAAAGTTGAATTAATATAAGTCTATAAATATATTTTAGGCACGTATCGTAATAAGCCTAAAATACTCTAGTAAGAAATCAGTAAGCACAAGATATTGAGTAGATGTAAGGTGGTTGAGTGTAGGCCCGGAGGGAGTCGAACCCCCGTCATGACTGTATAAGAATCAGGTATTAACCGTTATACGACGGGCCTAAAATACTGGGCTTAATTATACCAGAAGAGGTCTTCTTTGTTTCAATTATCAGTTAAAATGTTAAAGATTAGACCTTTGAACTATCTCAGCCTCTACTGTAGCTCTATCTCTACCATAGGTTAATCTGGATAATTCTTTAATCGCCCTACCGATATCAGGCCTGCACATTGCTTTCCAGGCTTTCATATCACGGCTTAAATTTACAGAAAATGGCGGTACCGGTTCACCGGCAACTTGAGTTTTCATATAAATATGGTGGGCTTCAATATTAACTAAATCCTGCTCATTAAACACCGGATTAAATTCATGCTGCAAAAAGTTTGCATCGGTAACACCAACTCTAAAGGTCATAATTGTACCGACATTTCCAAAGATTGCATTTTTTAACTCTTCACCAATTTGACCGATAAATTGATTGGCCACAATTAAACTCAAGCGGTATTTTCTGGCCTCCGATAAAATATCGGCAAAGGTATCGGTGGCAAAGTTTTGAAACTCATCAACATAGAGGAAAAAATCCCGCCTTTGGTCCATTGATAAATTAGCCCTGGACATAGCAGCTGCTAAAATCTTTGGCACCAGAACTAGTCCTAAGAAGTTTGAATTTTCCTCCCCCATTCTTCCCTTTGATAGGTTGACAATTAAAATCTTACCCTCATCCATAACCTTTCTTAGATCAAATGAAGATTTAGATTGGCCAATAATATTTCTCATTAATGAATTAGTTACAAATCTTCCAAATTTAGAAACTGTATAGTCCAAAACTTCTGATTTATGGAAGTCGGAAGTCTGGGCAATTTGGTCTGTCCAATATCTTCTGACAACCGGATCATCAACTAAAGGTAATAACTCTCTAACATAATTAGGATCAGTCATCACTCTAACAACCTCAATAAAGGTTGTCCCCGGTTTGCTCATTACAGTTAACATGGCATTTCTAACACCGTGCTCAAACCTTGGACCGATAATACCGGTTTGGTTAGGATCAAACAGCTTGTACATTAAACCAATAATATTGGCAACAACTAAATGTTTTTGATCTGCATTATAAGCTTCCAGCATGTTCATACCAAAAGGCCGTTCACCATCTGAAGGATCAAAATAAATAACATCCTGGGCCCTATTGGCAGGAATTAGTTCTAACATCTCCTCAGCTGCATCACCGTGAGGATCTATAAAACACAGGCCCTTACCGGCTAAGATATCCTGTAACATTAAACTCTTTAGAAGTTCAGACTTACCTGCACCGGTTCTACCGATAATATACATATGCCGCATCCTATCCTCTTCCCCAACATAAACAGGCCTTTCAAAACCCCTAAATTGTGACTTACCAATATATAACCCGGAGGTAGGAATCTTATCAGGTGCGGGAGCGCTCTTTGCCGGTAACCATTGAATATGGGGAGTTTCCACACTTTTATTTGGAAAGTGGTAAAGTGACGCAATTTCATCAGGAGTCATGACTGATAATTTATCGAAGCGGGGCAAGTACCGATAAATAAAATCCTTAATAAAGCCTTTTTCCGAACGGATTTTCATCCCGGAGAACCCATTATATTGACCGTTAAATTGTTCAAAAGCCGACTTTATATTAGCCAGGTGTGCCTTGGCTGATTCTTTTGAGCTTGAGGAGGTAACGATTCTAACT
>DAHXOS010000002.1 GCA_027364775.1 bacterium | reverse complement strand
GTCCAGGATGCTGCAATCTCTGCTGGAGCCAGAGAGGCTTATTTAATTGAGGAGCCAATGGCAGATGCAATAGGTTCTAATTTAAATATCGAAGATCCTGAGGGTAATTTAGTGGTTGATATCGGTGGTGGTACCACAGAGATAGCGGTTATATCTTTAGGCGGAATAGTTTTAAACAGATCACTAAGGGTGGCTGGTGATGAGATAGATCAGGATATTATCAATTATATGAGGATGAGATACGGATTATTAATCGGTGAAAGAACAGCGGAAGATATAAAAATAGAGTTGGGGAGTGCAATCCCCTTGCCGAAGGAAAAAGATACGGTTGTTAGAGGCAGGGAGTTGGCATCAGGTCTGCCAAAATCTATCAGGATTTCTTCTAGTGAGGTTAGGGAAGCTTTAGCCTCAACAGTCAATGAAATTATTTCAGCAGTCCATGAGGTACTAGAAGAAACACCCCCTGAACTTTTAGCTGATATTTTAGAAAGAGGAATTACTTTAACAGGAGGGGGAGCTTTAATTAGGGGTTTGGACAAAAGATTATCTGATGAAACCAAAATGCCGGTCTGGATTGCGGATGATCCGTTAACAACGGTTGTTAGAGGTTGTACCAAGGTTTTAGATGATTTAGATTTACTTTCAAAGGTAAAAGTAACCGGTGGGTTAAAGTAGAATTTATTCAGGTCTTGGAGGGTTTGGATAACAAGTCCTATCAATCCCAACATAATCTGAAACTCTGCTTCCTGGTCCCACTATTCTAGCAAGAGACCTGTTTAATTTATCCGGGTAAGCTAAGCCTTGAGCACGCATCCCGGTATTACCTTCTATGGCATTTGCCCCAGCACCAATTGCTAGGATTGCATCAAAACCTGTTTGAATTCCTCCAACTCCTAGAATAGTTATGTTTCTATCTGACTCTCTTCTTAAGAAAGCTATTTGACTTAAAACCGAAGCTCTGTATCTTTGATCTGGACCACTATATCCACCTGGTCTACCTTTACTAAATTGATAACTATTTTTAATATCAGTTCTTTTAGTTGTATTACTTGCAACAAAGCCTTGTAAGCCACCATCCTCAACTGCTTTTATAAAATCTAATAATTGAGCAGTATTCATATCCGGCAAAGTTTTTAAATATACTGCTTTTACTCCTACTTGTTCTTTTACAGCTTGCCCAATATCACGAGCCACTGCATATTCCATAAAGGGTAAAGTTTCATCCCTATTGGGACAAATACAAATTTCAAAAGCCCTAACATAGGGTGAAAGCCTTTTTGCAACTTCAGCAAAAGCTTGCGGTGCAGCTTGAGGTGTTACATCATGATTATTGGCAATATTAGCAATTATTGGTATATTGCTCTCTTGATACCTTATGAGGTTTTGCTCAACAACATCAACTCCCTGACTCCATAAGCCAATAAAATTAACTGAATGAGGGCCACTTGCCCATTGTCTGGGTTTTGGATTTCCTTCCTGGGGATTTTTTAATACTCCACCAACCACTATTGCTCCAAATCCTAAGGCATGTTCTGCAGCAACAGCTGTGCCATTTTTATCCCAGCCTGCAGCCAAAATAGTAGGATTTTCTAAATCTATCCCATTAAAGGTGACTGCTAAATTAGGATGTGTAAATCTTTCTCTAATTCCAATAACATGTCTGAGAGCTGTGAGAACTCCAGGTATTTCTTGAATATTTTGGAGCAAACTATCTCTCACAAAGCTATGCATCTCTTCTGAATGACCTACCTGGTCTAAAATTGGTCTAATTAATTCTTGATACATCTTTATAAAGTTTCTTCTACCAGTATTCCTGCTGCATTTGGAAAATTATTAACATTTTAGGATTTGGTGGATTTTAGGTTCTTGATCAACTCTTCCAAGCATCAGGTTTATAAGGGTTTTAATGAATATAGTATTTACTATAGTTCTCTGTCAATGGATCAGTTTCTATGTTATATTTTGGCTATGCAAAAAGCCTTGTTTGTGGATCTTAAACTTTTCCTTTCTTTAGCCTTTGTGGCTGTTTTGTTAATACTTTTAGATAACTTTAAATTTTTAACCATACCAAAAGGAGTAGCTCAATTTATAACAACACCTATTCAATTTGGTCTTTACAAAACCTCCTTGGGGGTAGGCAAACAACTGGAATTTGTAATCTTAGCCAGGACTTCTGCCCAGCAAAATAAAGCTTTACAGGAGCAACTAGCCTATGTTTTATCTGAGAATGCTAATTTAAGAAGAAAACTTGCAGAATCTGAAAGCTTTTTAAACCAACAAAATTCTCTGTCTCCTAAAAATTTTACTCTATTAGCTGCAAGACCTTTAGGAATTTCAAGATACTTACTGATTGACCGTGGATCAGATGATGGAGTGAAACAAAACCAGGTAGTAATTTATAAGGATAATTATATCGGTAAAATTATTGATGTAAGCCCTAAAAAATCTAAAATCATGTTAGTTTCTGATCCTGACTCCCGTTTAGCTGCTTTTGCCTCTAATCAAAATGGAAAAGCCAGGGGAGTTTTGTCTGGACAATTTGGAACGGAGATGATTTTAGACAAGATTTTACATCAGGAGCCTATACAAAAGAACGATTTAATTTATTCGGAAGGTATTGAAACCGAAATTCCCAGAGGGTTAATTTTAGGAACAGTTAGTGAAGTGAAGGACAGGGAGAATCAGGTATTTAAACAGGCAATAATTAAAACAGTTTTTGATGTAGCCAACTTGGATGTAGTCTTTGTAATAACCAACTGATGAAAACAATTATTTTCTTATTTATTATTGCAGCTTTTCTTCAAAGCTCATTTATCCCAGTTAATTTGGTTTTAATTATGTTAATATGCCGCTGCTTAGTGGTAGAAGAAAAGACTAATTATTATTTGGCTTTTTTTATAGGGCTTTTACTTGGTATCCTTTCACCGGTTAATTTAGGATTTTGGCCTTTACTTTTTACAATTGTTGTGAAGGTTGTTCATTTGCTCAGAAAAATTTCTTTAGCAGCTAATCTTTTAACTATTATCCCTATATCTTTTATTATTTTATTGCTGATTTCCTTTTTTGAAAAAACTTTATTTCAGGCATCTTTAGATTTTAAAATGATAATCATTGAAACAATAGTAGCTTTTCCTATATTTATCTTCTTTAGATTTTGGGAAGAACGCTTTATAATCAAACCCGAACTTAAGTTAAGAATTAAAAGTTAAAATGGTTAATTTAATAAACTGCCTATGAAAAAATTCCGTTTTGGTAAAGCTTTCACCGATGAACTAAGTAAAGTTTCAGTTAAAACTAAGCATTTTAAATATAAAAATTCCGAAGCCTCGGAGTGGCAGGAATATGTTTTATCAGGGGATGAAGATTCAAGTGTAAGTAGTAACCTATCAAGTTTTAGAAAGGTTTTTTTATTTATCCCGATTTTAGTGGTAATTTTTGGTTTATTTTTAAGACTTTTTCATTTGCAAATTGTTTCCGGTAAAGATAACCGTAGCTTAGCTGATTCAAATAGAATTCAAATTAAAGTAATTCATGCACCCAGAGGCGTGATTTATGACCGCAATGGTAAAATCTTGGCACAAAATGAACCGGTATTTAGGTTGGTAGAAGCCAGCGCTTCAGGAACTGCTGTAACCTATCTTTCAAGGGAAGAAGCCTTAAAGATGGAGGTTGCAAACGATCCTAAGTTTAAAAATTTAGAGATTGATAACAAACGTTCTTACTTGGCTGGTCCACAGTTAGCTCATGTTTTAGGTTATATGGGAGAGATTTCCACCGAGGAGCTAAAACAGTCAGAATATTCAAACTATAAATTGGGAGACAAAATAGGCCGTGGAGGGATAGAGGCAATTTATGAAAAAGTATTAAGAGGAGTTGATGGGGGTGAAATTATTGAAGTCGATGCAGTTGGTAAAAAAATCCGTACTTTGCGTGAGACGCCAGCTATTGCCGGTCAAAATATTTATTTGACAATTGATGCGTCTTTACAGGATGTCTTATACAAAAATTTAGAGGAGCAGATTAAAAAAGGCGGTAGTTGTTGTGGGGCTGCGGTTGCCCAAAATCCTAAAACTGGTGAAGTTTTGGCATTAGTATCCTACCCTTCATATAATCCTGATAATTTAAGTGATGCCTTAACAGCCTCAAATTATCCGCTTTTAAACCGGGTGATTGCCGGAGCTTATCCTCCAGGTTCAACCTTTAAGATTGCATCATCACTTGCAGGTTTAAACAGTGGAAAAATAGACTCAAAAACCACTTTTGAAGATATAGGGGTCTTAACTTTAGGATCTTCTCAATTTGCCAATTGGTATTTTACTGAATATGGCAAAAAAGAAGTGGGTGGGGTAGATTTAGTCAAAGCACTTCAAAGATCAAATGATATTTATTTTTACCGTTTGGGAGAACTAACTGGTGAAAAGTTGATAGGAGATTGGGCTAAAGTTTTTGGTTTAGGTAAAAAGCTAGGTATTGATCTTCCAGGTGAGGTTTCAGGGTTAATACCTGATGATAATTGGAAACAAAAAAATATTGGTGAGCCTTGGTATACAGGTGATACTTTACATATGGTGATTGGACAAGGATATGTTTTGGCCACCCCACTCCAAGTTAATAATATGGTTTCTGTTATTGCAGCAGATGGTAAACAATTCCCTCCTTATTTGGCTAAAAAAATCACTGATCCTCAGGGAAAAACTATCCGGGAATTTAAATATGATGGTTTTACCAATAAACAATTTAAGCTCTCAGATATAAATTTAGTTAAAAAAGGATTGGAAGAAGTCCCGGCAAACGGTGGAACAGCCTGGCCACTTTTTAATTTTCCAATTAAAACAGCCGGCAAAACCGGGACTGCCGAGTATGGTGATCCAAAAAATAGAACCCATGCTTGGTATACATCTTATGCACCTATTGATAATCCTACTATCTCTATAACAGTTTTAATTGAGGCTGGAGGTGATGGTTCAACAGTTGCCAGTCCAGTTGCAAAGGAAGCTTTCCGCTATTATTTGTCGCCTGATAAATCTAATCTGGTGAAAGATAAAATATTTGTGGCTACAGAATCTGCTAGGGTATTAGGTGAATAAAATTATTTTATCAATCTAAGACCAAGGATCAATTGATAATTGCAAAATTATCAATAAAAAATTTATACTATATCTTAATGCCACCTGATAATTTGGCATATCTTGTAGCGTTACATTCTGTTGACGGATTAGGAACAATCCGTCTGAAACGCATCCTGGATTATTTTAAAGACCCCAAAGAGGCCTGGCAGGCGCCAATTAATGAATTTTCCTCTCTCTCAATACCCCAGATTGTTTTAGATAAGCTCTCAATTCAACAAAAAAAACTTGACCCGGAAAATTATTTTGCCCAGATTAAAAAAGATGAAATAAAGGTTTTAACTTTCTTTGACCCGGACTATCCCACCGCATTAAAGCAAATTTATGATCCACCTTTGGTGCTTTATTATAAAGGGGATATATTAAACGGTGATTCTTTTTCAATAGCTGTAGTTGGTACAAGAAAAATAACATCATATGGCAGAATAGTTACCGAGAAATTGACTGCCGAGTTAACACAGGCTAATCTAACCATCATCTCTGGGCTTGCAACCGGGGTAGATACCATCGCCCATTGGACTGCTTTAAATAACAACGGTAGAACGATTGCGGTTTTAGGCGGAGGTCTAAAGCAAATTTTTCCAGCTGAAAATATAATGTTGGCAAAAAAGATTGCTGACACCTCAGGAGCGTTAATTAGTGAATTTCCGCCGGATTACCCTCCATTGCCCGGTAATTTTCCCGCCCGTAACAGGATAG
>DAHXOS010000088.1 GCA_027364775.1 bacterium | reverse complement strand
ACGGCTTTAGTAATAAAGGTTGGATTTACAACGGCGTTATTAGAAGAGTTATTGTCCATTCTGGGTTTTATTGTAGCTTTTTTGCTTAAGTGATCGCAAGCTAATTTTTAGATATAATAAACTCAAGTAACAAAAGATGAGAAAATTGATAATCTTAGTCTTAGCTCTATCTACTTTTTTAGGGTTTTTATATTGGAAGTTTGCACCTGATTTTAACCAAAAGCCTGTGGTAGAGGGACCAATTACCTTAACTGTTTGGGGTTTATTTGAAGATGATGCTGCTATGGCACCTTTAATCCAAGCTTATAAAAAACTTAAACCGAATGTAACTGTAAACTATGTTAAACAATCCCCTTTAAATTATAGGAGCCGAGTCCAGACTCAGGTAACATCCGGACAAGGAGCAGATATTTTTATGATCCATGATTCCTGGCTACAGATGTTTTTAAAAGTTAATGCTTTATCTGAATTGCCAACTTCGGTTCTAAGCAACACAGAATATGAACAGATCTTTTATCCGGTGGCTAAAAGAAGTTTTATGCGAGAAAATAAAGTTTATGCATTCCCCAGAGAAGTGGATGGTTTGGCACTTTACTATAATGAGGATATTTTAAAAGCTGCAGGGGTTACAGTCCCTGTTACTTGGTCTGATTTTGTGACTGCAGCCGGTAAGGTTACAGTTACCGGTTCTGACGGCAGTATCCAGACAGCCGGGGCAGCTCTTGGTACAACTACCAATGTTGATTATTGGTCGGATATTATCGGTTTACTTTTTTTAGAGCAGCCGGGAGCTAATT
This sequence comes from bacterium, assembly GCA_027364775.1. Lineage (GTDB taxonomy): Bacteria > Patescibacteriota > Microgenomatia > Daviesbacterales > UBA10151 > DAHXOS01. The sequence goes on along the minus strand of DAHXOS010000088.1, from coordinate 6,064 downwards.
TAGAAAGACCAGATAATGAGAAAAGTGCTGAGGTTTTAAAGTTTTATACCAGCTTTATTACTGATCCCAGAAAAAAAGTTTGGGACGTCAATCTTGACTCATCAACCCAGGCTTTTTTATCAGGCAGATTAGCTTTTTACTTTGCCCCCTCAACAAAGATTGCAGAAATTAAAAAAATAAATCCTAATTTAAACTTTAAGATAGCACCTGTACCTCAACTGACCTCAAAGAGAGTGTCTTATGCCAACTTCTGGGGTTATGCGGTATCACCAACCAGTAAGAATCAAAAAGCTGCTTGGGAGTTTGTTAAATTTTTAACTTTACCTGATAGCCAAAGATTTTTTTATCAGGAAAAAGCCAAAGTTAATGAAGGGTATGGATTGCCCTATTCCAGAGTAGATTTACAGAGCCAGTTGGCAGATGATCCAATTATGGGAGCTTTTGTAAATCAAGGGCCTTATTATGATTGGTGGTATTTATCAAGCGGAACCCAGGATCAGGGAATGAATGATCAAATTATTAAGCTTTACCAGGAAGCAGTTAATGCAACTTTACTTGGTCAGGATCCTCAGGCTGCTTTACAAATAACTGCCAGGGGAGTGCAACAGGTATTAAATGATTTTAAGATTTCACCACCCTCTGCCTCTCCTTTAAGATGAAAGATTTAAAATTTAGACTCAAGGGATATTAAGAAGCTTAAGTGGTTTACAAATACAATTAAGGCTTATTAAGCGGTGGTAAATTTATCAGTTGGACTTCAGGCTCAAGTTCTACTCCAAATTGCTCCTTAACTTTAAGATAATACTTTTTGGCTAAGTTATAAAAATCTTCTGCTGTACCGTTGTTGATATTGGCAAAGGTATTACCGTGATTTTCTAAAATCTTTATCCCTCCAATTTGGTCACCCTTGCCTCCTACTGCCTCAATTAAAGCTCCGGCCGGAATCTTACCAAAAGGTGTTACAAACTGTTCCATTTTTTTAAGTTGTTCAGGTGATAAGTTTTCTGCCACTACATTTTTAAAAAAAGAACCTGGACATTTTGTATCAGGAGGATATTTAGCAGTACGTTTTTCTATTATCTCTAAAGCCTCTTTTTTAAGCTCTTTTGCGTTAGCGTTTGGTAAACCGGTAAATAATATCTCTAAAATTAGATACTTATTTTTTTTAAAATTAGATTCTCTATAGCCAAAACCACACTCTTCTTTAGAGAGAGTAATAACATTATTCCCATCAAAGGCTTGAACAGAAGCTAAGTAATCCCTAATTGAATTGCCATAAGCTCCGGCATCACCATAAACTGCACCACCAACAGTCCCGGGGATCCCACTCATCTTATTCATCCCGGCGAGTGAGTGTTCAATAGCATAGTTAACCAAATCCTGCAAAACAGTGCCCGATTTTACTGTTAAGTTATTTCCGTCTTGGGCAATACCTTTAACGGAATTTTTAATTACCAATCCCTCAAAACCGGAATCAGAAATCAGTAAATTACTGCCTTTGCCAATTATTAAGTATGGTGTATTAGTTGCTATAGCCAGCTTTACTGACTCAATTAATTGCTCCTGCTCTTGGACATCCAAAAAGATTTTAATTGGTCCACCGATTCCTAGGGTTGTGTGGAGGGCAAAAGGTTCATTTTCGCAAACCTTTTCACCAAATTTAGTTTTAAATTGATTTAAGGCCTGATCCATTCCGAACATTATATGCTTTAGCTAATTTTTATGCTACATTTTTAAGATCATGGAAAAAGCAATTATTAATACTCTAGATTATTTTGGTCCTTTAAAGGCCTGGGAAATTCAAAAGTGGTTAATTAAATATAAAGCTTCCTTAAAACAAGTCGAAAAAGCTTTGAATAGGTTAGTTAAAAAGGGCAAAATTAAAGAGGAAAGGGGAGTTTTTAAAATTAAAGGTTCAAGAGTTAAAAATTTAGCTAAAGCTAACTACAATAAAAGACAAATTTTAAAGTTGTTAACAAAGATTGTTAATCTAAAACTCCTGGCTATTTATAGAAATTCTATTATTTTAGTTACAGATACTGGTTTTCTAAAAAATATCTTAAAATATTATTCTAACATTCTAATACTCAGTCCAAATAGTTTGGCTTTATATAACAAGAAAATCATGGTTGCAGAAATGCTGCTTAAAATGCAAATTTTGTCTCAAAAAGGAAAAACTTATCAAAAATTATTAGAAAGCAATGAGTGGGTATTTAAATTCTTTCCTAATTGGATAACAAATCAAAAATAGGTTGTAACTTGACAATAGCAGGCAAGTCTTGTATAAATTTTACAGTTATTTTTCTGCTCATTCTTTTTCAAAATTTATGACAAACAATGATACTAAAAAATTGGGAATAAGGCCTTTAGCTGGTTATTTATTAATTGAACTCTCTTCTGCTGAGACTCAAACTGCATCAGGTATTTATTTGCCTGAATCAGCCCAGGAAAAACCGGCTCAAGGCAAAGTTTTGGCAGTAGGAAATTCTTATTTTGAGGCAGGAAAAGAGATCTTGCCTCCTGTTAAGTCTGGAGAAACAGTTATTTTTAAAAAATGGGGTGGGGATGAAATAAAAGTTAAAGGGATTGAATTAAAGCTAGTAAAGTTTGATGATTTAATGGCGGTATTAGAAGATTAATAATATGATAGGTAAAAAGACAGAAGAAAATATATTAAAATTACTTAAAGGAGGTAACAACTATTTCTAAAATATTAAAATTTGATGAAAGCGCTAGAGAGTCACTTTTAAGAGGTATTGATACCTTAGCTCAGGTTGTTTCTGCAACTTTAGGTCCTAAGGGTAGGAATGTAGCTTTAGATAAAAAGTGGGGAGCGCCTCAGATTGTTCATGATGGAGTAACTGTTGCCAAGGAGATAGAACTTAGCGACCCTTTTGAAAATATGGGAGCTCAGATTCTAAAGGAAGCAGCCTCCAAAACTAATGATAATGCAGGTGATGGTACAACAACAGCTACAATTTTGGCTCAGGCTATCGCTTCGGAGGCTTTAAATCAAATTGCTAAAGGGGCTAATCCGATGGTGCTAAAAAAAGGAATAGAAAAAGCTGTCAGTACTTTAGTTGAGGAATTAAAATCCATGAGTAAAAAAATCACTTCTAAAGAAGAGATTGCCCAGGTTGCAACCATCTCTGCCCAGGATCAAAAAATTGGGGAGATTATTTCTGAAACTATTACTAAGGTAGGTAAAGACGGAGTAATTACTATTGAAGAGGGCAAAACAACCGAGATTACTGTTGAATACAAAGAAGGGATGGTTTTTGATAAAGGTTTTGCCTCACCTTACATGGTTACTGATACCGACAGAATGGAGGCCTCGTTGGAAGATCCTTATATTTTAATTACCGATAAAAAGATCTCTTCTATGCAGGACCTGTTACCATTTTTGGAAAAATTTGTAGCTGTTTCTAAAACCTTAGTTATTATTGCAGAGGAAGTAGAGGGTGAGGCTTTAGCTACCTTAATTTTAAACAAGTTAAGAGGATCATTTAATGTTTTGGCTGTTGGTGCACCAGGTTTTGGTGAGAGAAGAAAAGAGATGCTCCAAGACATTGCTATCTTAACTGGTAGTGTGGTTATCTCTGATGATACCGGTAGAAAATTTGATTCTGTTGAAATAGAAGATTTAGGTAGAGCTGCAAGAGTTACATCTACTAAAGATTCAACTTTAATTGTTGATGGTAAAGGGGAAAAGGCAAAAATTGAGGATAGGGTCGCTCAACTTAAAAGGGAGATTGCTTCATCAGACTCAGAATTTGATAAAGAGAAATTACAGGAAAGGTTGGCTAAATTGGTAGGTGGGGTAGCTGTAATTAATGTTGGTGCAACAACAGAAGTTGAGTTAAAAGAGAAAAAAGAAAGAGCAATTGATGCTTTGGCTGCTACCAGATCAGCTTATGAAGAAGGGATTGTCCCCGGTGGAGAGATAGCCTTACTAAGAGTTGCACCGGTTTTGGATAATACAAAATTTTCTGAGGAAGAGTTAGCCGGGGTTAATATTGTAAAATCGATTTTGGAGAAACCGTTTAGAAAATTGGTTGAAAATGCCGGACTTGATGCAGACGCAATGTTAGAGGTTGTTAAAAAAGAAAAAGGTAATATTGGTCTTGATGTAATGGATGGCAAAATTAAAGATTTGGTTGAGGCGGGGATTATTGATCCTGTTAAAGTGACCAGGAGCGCATTGCAAACTGCAGCTTCGGTTGCAATTATGATCATGACTACTGATGTTTTAGTGACAGATGCTAAAGATGCCTCATCACCAGCTACTCCAATGGCTGGTATGCCTGGTATGGGTGATTATTAGTAACTACTCTTTAAATAGAAGATATCATATCAGCCTTTAAGTATACCCAGCAGCGTTTTTATAAATCCTGATTTTAGTGAAACTAATCAAACTAGGTCTAATATTTTTCCTTTCTCTTTCTTTTTTTTCTTTTGTTTTTTATGTTTTAGGCTGGAATACTGGTTTAAGATCCCAACCTCAAGTAAAAATTAATACTGCTATTCAGCCACCCTTAAATCCAGATCTAATTCTTGTTTATGTAAACCAACGTAGATCTGAACTAAAACTCCATCCTTTGGTTAAGAGTGACCAATTGTGCAAAATTGCTAATACCAGAATTCTTGAGGTGGTTCGAACTAAACAGGCTCAAACCACTAATCCGAATGCTCATAAAGGAATCGAAAAATACGAATCACTTTATCCTGGCATTTGGCAAGAACTTTTAAATTACATTAGTAACACTCCTACTGAAAAAGTATTCGTCGATACTTGGATTAATTCCCCGCCTCATGAACAAGCTATGGATAATCCAGAATATACCGAAGGTTGTGCTGCTATAGACGGTAACCAAGCTATTCTTTTAGTTGGTCAACCTCCAAAAACCTCTCAACCTTAGTCAATAAAAAACCACAGCAAATACAGCTGTGGCCTCTTCAGTTTTAATCTACCCTTTAAAGGCTCCGATTAAAATTTCTTGTAGACTTAATGATTCTATTGCTTAGTTGCAAAGTTGTTAGTATCTTTAACTGGTATTTGCCAGTTACCCTCAGGTAACCATTTTTGCAGATTCTTAGCAGCTCTAAAATATGAGGGACGATTTTTTTCAGTATTGGTGAGCATTTCTGAATATACTGCCAGTTCTTGTAAAATTGCCCAAAGTATACTTGCTTCTTTATTCAGTTTAAAATGTGAAAGTTCACCATAACTTTGGATTACCATATCAAGCATTACTTCACTTATTCGATACATCTGCCTAAACTCCTGCTCAGGATGACCTATATTAGTATCTCCAAAGTCAACAATTCCAACCAGGTTAGTCCCTTCAAACATTAAGTTTTCATTATGTAAGTCATCATGAACTACAACTTCAGGGGTTAGATAAGTTAACGCTTTCCATTTTGTATAATATTCCTTAGCTAGTTTATTCTGCTCATTATTTGGGAAAGTTATTTTGTTTAACTTATTCTCAAAATATATTATCCATGGTTCCTCTTTTAAAGTATCCAACTTTAACTTTCTTCGCTGGTCCATAGCTTTATTAACCGATAACTTTGAGTGCATGGCAAACGCAAATTGTGCAATCTTATCTGCCACTTTTTGCTGCTTTTTTACCTGTAGATTTCTGACCTGTTCCGTATTTAAATGGTCACCCGGAACAAAACTGGTTATAAAATAGTAAGGATTTTTGTCTTTGCCTAATACCTTAGGGATCGTTAACAGTGTCAGAGAATCTAAATCTCTTAGTACAAGTTCTTCATACTCATCTCTTAAGTAGGCATATCGATTTCTGGGAAATTTAAAAGCATATTTACCATCAACTAGTGCAACTAAATTGTCATAACCATGCTCAATAAAGCTGATATCTATAGCATTAGGATAAATGTTTTTAACAATGTTTGTGGCTGTATCAATATTGGCAAAACTCTTCATAATCAAATATTATAATCTATTTCTTCTTTTTAACTGTCTAATAATGCATATATGCGAAATTTTGGAACAGTTAAATTAGTAATTAGTTAAAGGTTGATAGTTTTTTAGCAC
>DAHXOS010000083.1 GCA_027364775.1 bacterium | reverse complement strand
GGTTATAATTGATCATGGCAACGGCTACAAGACAGTCTATGCGCATATGGCTAACGTTTACGTTACTGCTGGACAAGTCGTTGCTAAAGGTCAAGCGGTAGGCCAAATGGGTTCAACAGGCAGATCAACAGGTACACACTTACACTTTGAGATCAGATTTAATGGCATTGCTGTTAATCCGCTAGCAATCCTAAAATAATGTATTAAGTATTATGGGTAAAAGTAATATAATTTTTATCTGCTATCTAAGAGCGTATAATACTTAATACATTTCCTAAATTACAGGTTAAATGAATTTTCAAACCAGGTTAGGTATTACTACTTTAGTGATCTTGGGGTTCTTAATTTTTGCATCCAGGATTTTTAATACCGTTTTTTCTGATAAACAGTCTTTTTTTAACCCTCAACCCAACTCAAAGCGTACCCTACTAGATCCTGAATCAACCGGCTTAAAAAAGATAGTTGAGAATAAACTAAAGGGTCAAAAAGGGGATTATGCAGTAGTAGTTAAACAGATAGGAGATAAAAAAGAAGAACATTATAGCTATCAGGCTGATAAGGTAATACCAGCAGCTTCCTTATATAAACTTTTTTTACTGGCTGCTGCTTTTCAGGAGATAGAAAAGGGAAGTTTAAAAGAAGACCAATTAATTTCAGATTCAAAAGATCGTTTAACCCAAGTTCTAGGAGCGGAGGAGTTTGGGTATGAGAACAGTGGAGATACGATAGAGTATCCTGTCTCCGAGATTTTAACTAGGATTGCTACAATCTCTGATAACTATGCCTCGGTGATGTTAGCTGAAAAAATCGGTTGGGATAAGGTTCAATCTCAGGCTGATAAAATAGGTGCAAAAAATACCAGGATTAAAGCCCCGATTTCCTCTACAGCCGGAGATATTACTTTATTTTATGAAAAACTCTACTCAGGTGAGATAGTCTCAAAGGATGCTTCTAATAAAATTATTGATTTACTTTCTAAATCACAGCTTGATTCAAGGATCCCAAATGAATTACCTGATTCGCTTAAAATTGCCCATAAAACGGGTGAATTAGCTTACTTACGGCATGATGCAGGGATAGTCTTTTTAGAGAATAAGCCTTACATAATTGTAATGATGGCCAACAATGTGCCATTTGAAGATGATGCAGAGAAGCTAGAATCAGAACTTTCTAAACAAATCTACGATTACTTTTCTTCCAAAAATTAGTGTTTTTCTTTGGATAAGTAGGGTGGACTTACCGGGAATTGAACCCGGATCTTAGCAATGCGAATGCCATGTTCTACCGTTGAACCATAAGCCCTGATTTTGCTGTCTAAACTACTGCTAACCCCTACTAAGTTAAAGAATATAACTGTAACATGGTGGTATTTGTGACTAAGTGGACCTGAGGGGAATTGAACCCCTTATCTCTTCTATGCCATAGAAGCGTCATACCGGTAGACCACAGGCCCTTTAATTAATAATAGTTATTTTATCAAAATAACCACAAAAAATCTTCTCTGAATTTATCAAAGTAAAAGTTTATAAAAACCTTGGGTCTTAAAATTATTCCTGAAGTTAGATTTAGAAAGGGGATTCCTAGGAATTTTGATCTTATTTCTTAAAACAGACGCTAAATTAAGACTTACCTACAACGCTGCTCTAAAAGTCTTAAAATAAAGATAATTTTAAAAAAATCTAATCAACTAAAGACCCCAAGAGGGAAGAATATATTAAAATAATAGAGAAAGTTTAAATTATGGACCCATATGCCATCTCTTTCTCTGCCCTTATTACTGCTCCTATAGTTATCATAGAACCAAAGATTGAGAAAGTGCAAGTACAGAAAAACTTGCCTGAAGGGATACTCTGCAGTTTACTACAGAATAATTCATATGTACTATATTATTTCTTGACTGCAGGGGGAGTAGCGATCTTATCTGGACTTTGTTTTAGTTCATCTAAAGAGACCTTTGGAGCGGTTCCCTTCTTTTGTAAGGCGCTTTTTTCCTCTGCTGCCGGGGCTTTTATTTGAGACTCCTGAGCGCTGCCTGTAGCAATTCTGGTCTTTAAATCTGTTAAGTATTCTGAAGCAGTTTTATAATCCGGACTTTTTGGGTCCAGTAGTGATAATACTGTCTCGGCTGCCTTTTGGGCATTTTGTAAGTCACCTTTATCTCTTAAGGCAACAGATAAATTATAATAACCGTTTGCAAAATCAGGTTTAAGTTGAACTGAGTCTGAAAAGAATCTAATTGCCAGGTCGTAGTTTTTCAGGGAATAATAAACACCTCCGGCATTTAACCTCAAGGTTGGGTTAAAAGGATCTAAAGCAATAGATCTGCCATATGAATCTAGGGCAAAAGAGGTAGCATTCTCGGCAACTCCTGAGATCTGTCTATAAATTGAAGCTAAAATCTCCCAATTTTGAGCGTTTCTTGGGGATAGTGTAGTTGCCGTTCTGGCTTCATTGATTGATTGAGATAACAGCTGTTGGATTGTTTTTTTGTCATCATCGGTTAGCGATCCGGATGGTGAAGCTTCTGTCGGGCCTTTAGATAAGGCGATTGCATTAGCTATGGCAAAGTTTGTTTGGGCTAAATCTGTTCTATAAAGATCAATTTGGGGGTTAAGTGCCTCTGTTTTGACTAAACAGTTGTAAGCTACAATCCCATTGGATTGAGGAGTTTTAAGATTATTATTTAAGCAATCATAATTTAAGGGTTTGGTAGAAGCAGCAGCTTTTAAGGCTAATCTATGATAATAGTCAGCTAAAACTACTTTTCTGGTCTTCCAGGCACCGGCAATAACTAAGAGTAGAACAATACTAAAAACAATTATTGGTAACATATCACCAATAATTACATTTTGGTCTTTTATTCGGGAGGCTTTAATTCCCAGAGAGATCTCTTCTATTTTACTAGTTGATTTATGGGAGGCAGCCAGTAAAGCCAAAATCATTAAGGTTATGACTGTTGTGACAACGGTTGTTGGGTGTAAGGCTAGCAGTACTAAGGCTAAGATTGATGATAAGGCTAAAGCTGCCGGTAAATTGTTATGAACTTCAGCACTCTGATACTCATTATTCTTAATTGACTTCCAGGAAAAACCTAAAATAATAACACTCAAAAAGAGCAGAGAAACAAAACCTAATCCTCCCAGAGTTCCCAATACTGTTAGGTACTCATTAAACCCAGTATCAAATTTTGCTGTCCAAAGCTTAGAGTAGTTTAGAGCCAAAGGCTTAAAGGCGTTAAAATTAAATAAGTAAGTAGCAGGACCACTGCCTACAAAAGGGTTTTGAACAAAACTTTTACCCGAAACTTCCCAGGAGGCAGCAGGAGACAGTAAAATCTCTTGAGGATAGTTATTTTTAAATTTAGCCAAAGGGTTAGGTTTAATGTTACTTAAATTGTTTAATCCAGCCAAAATTAAGGCGATAACAACTGGTATAATAAGTAATCCTAAACTTTTTTTGGCAGCAGCTTTTGTATAGATAAGGAAAGGAATAATTAGCGCTACTATTGTAGCAACATAAGTAGACAGGTTTCCGGTTAGGGCAATGGTTACTAAATAAAGAGTTAATAATCCTAAAGAAAGGTTAACAGCAAGCAACTTACCTGGTTTTATTACCGGTAGTATAAATAGAGGCAAAGCAAGTACCATTAAAGCTGAGGAGGCAAAAGAACTGCCAGCTGGATTAAATAAGGTTGTTTTTGCATAATCAAAGGGTAAAACATAAATATTAAAATAATAAAGTAAGGTTAGAACGCTAAGCAGAGTAGTTGAAACAATATAGGCATAAATAATATTTCTAATCTGAGATTGGGTTTTAATGTTTGAAACTGCTATAAAGTAAAGCAAAATATAAAGTACCCAGGAAACTAAAGAACCATGAACTTTGGGAAAGTTCCCCCAAATAGAAACATAATTAGGATTAGCTGATAATAAGGTTGAAATAACTACAATCGCTAAAAATAGCAATAACGGTATATCAAAAGGTGTCCGGGTA
>DAHXOS010000060.1 GCA_027364775.1 bacterium | reverse complement strand
CTCCTGCTACTGCTCGGGCTAAAAGCGTCTTACCAACTCCTGCAGGTCCCACTAAAAGTACTCCTTTAGGGATCCTTGCACCTAAAGCGCTGAATTTATCTGGAGTTTTTAAAAATTCAACAACTTCAGCAAGTTCTTTTTTAGCTTCATCTACACCTGCAACATCAGCAAATTTTATCTGAGGTGAATCCTTAGTAAAAAGCCTGGCTCTGGATTGGCCAAAAGAAAATATTCCCCCACCTGCATCTTTGGCCTGTCTAAAAATCAGCATAAAAAATACTATCATTACTACAATTGGCAAAAACATTGACAGTAAACTTACCCAATTTTGTTGCCAGGAGATATCCTTAACATCAACAGCAACAGATTTTGGATCAACATCAGAGTTTTTAAGTAGCTGGGAAACTGATTCTCCCTCTTCTTTCCTGGCTGAAACTACTTTATTACCCTCATTGTACCGGGCGGTAATTTTGTTACCTTCTACTTCCAATTTTTGAACTTTCTTATCCTTAATGTCATTTACTATTTGGGAAACAGGCACATAATTGGAAGATTTAGAGTTATCAATAAAACCGGCAAAGAAAACTAAAGCAGCCAAACCAATTAAAGCATAAACTGTAAGTCCTTTTAAGGTGTTGACTAAGCCATTCTTACCTTTATTTAAACTGTCCTTTTTGGGAAATTTGACTAAATTCTTGCGACCGTTTGCCATGTGGCTTAATATAACATATATAGGCTCAAAACGCTAGACAAAGTACACTAAAAATTTGGTAATAAATAAGTAAGTGACCAGATTATCTTACTTTTGAGCCTGCTACTACTTTTGATTCTAAAGTTAATAGTATAGGTCTAGTCTCTCCATCTACTGCCATAATCATTCCTTGAGACTCTTGACCCATCATTTTTCTTGGTTCTAAATTAGCAACAAATAAAAACTGTTTATTTTCCAACTCCTCCGCTTTATACCACTGCCTAATACCGGATAAAACAATCCTGGGAGTTTCCTCCCCTAAATCAACAATTAATTTTAAAAGCTTTTCAGAGCCCTCTATCTCCTCTACCTTTAAGATAGTTCCTGCTTTCATCTCCACCTTAGCAAAATCTTCAATGTTAATCATTAAAATAATTTATTTTCATTGCTTTTTTGACTTCTTCTAATGTTTTTTTAGCCTCTTCTCTAACTTTTTCTGTACCTTCTTTTAGTATTTTATCCACCAATTCAGGCTGAGTTTCATACTCCCTTCTTTTTTGTCTGATTGGCTCTAAAAATTCATTTAAGACTTCTACTAGAAATCTTTTTACCTCTACATCCCCTACTGTTCCTCTTTCATATCTTTGCTTGTACTCTTGTATTTTATTCTTATCTTCTTCTTTCACAAAAGCATCAAGATAAATAAATACCGGATTACCCTCAATATGTCCGGGATCTGTAACCTTAAGTCTTGTAGGATCTGTATACATACTCATAACTTTTTTCTGCACTTCCTCTGCACTATCTGATAAATAGATAGTATTATCCAAAGATTTTGTCATTTTGGCGTTACCATCTGTACCAACCAATCTTTTGACTCTACCAACCATCCCCTTGGCTTCTTTTAAAGCATCAGCTTTATATACTTGGTTAAATCTCCTAACTATTTCGTTAGTCAATTCAATATGTGGCAATTGATCTTCTCCAACCGGCACTAAATCAGCTTTAACACATAAAATATCTGCAGCTTGCAAGACCGGAAAATAAACAAAACCCAAAGAATAGTTATCACCCAAACCTTTATCCTTTATTTCTTCTTTTAAAGTTGGGTTTCTTAGTACCCGGGGCAAAGATACCTGCATAGTCAAAATTGAGGCTAGTTCATACAGCTCCGGTATTGCTGATTCTGCAAAAAAAGTTACTTTTTCAGGATCTAATCCAACAGATAAATTATCCAGTAATACTTCCCTACTTGACTGGCTTACCACTTCTGGTTGGTCAACATATTTAGGATAAGCAAAAGCATGCAAATCTGCTAGCAAAATAAAAGTTTCATATTCATCCTGTAATTTAACCCTGTTCTCTAGCGATCCAACATAATGACCTAAATGTAGCTTTCCGGTTGTATTATCCCCTGTTAAAATTCTTTTCATAAACTTAGTCTCCTCCAAATATACCATATCCTGCATTCCCTTTCCTTGCTCTTTGGGCATCTTGCCTATGTATCTTTAAAAGAATATCCCCTAAGGCTTTTTCGGTAACTGACGGATGTAAAACTAATTCACCCTTAGAATGAGGCGGTGCCACCTTGATATTATACTTAATTTACTCTTTAAGCTCCCCGGTTCCAACCTTCCGGATCATTGCTTTTACCACTTACCTTACTTATTTAAAACCATTCTGCAGTTTATTCTGCTTGAGTTAAATCCTGACCATCACTGGTAAATAACTTATAAATACTAACTTTACCTGATCTAAACTCTGCCAACCTAAACCTATAAACATAGCTTTCTTGTACCTCTGGTATTTTTGGATCATCCATTAATCCTGTTATGCTGGTAATAACTCCACCACCGTGAATTCTATCAACTCGCATAGCTACCATATCAGCAATTTCCTCCTCTCCTGTTTGAGGTGATTTAAATATATGTTTGCCAATGTAGACTTCCCCTACTTGAGGATCTACTTCTATTCTATTTTCTATAACTCTAATTGCCATATTTTTTCCTTTCTTTTTTACATTAAAAAACCGCCTCTTTCTTAGGCGGTCTGGTGTGTTTTTATTTTTAAGCTGAAGGTTAACTTTTCAGCTTAACCACACCAGAAACGCTCCCGGGAAACTGGCGTTTCATTGAACAGTGAATAAACATAGTTTGCGAACTTAGGTTCTTAAAATCTATAATTTTTAGCATAACTTTAATAGGTTACTATCATTATACTCACTTGTCAAGGTTGAGCCCTAAAAGCTTGCGTACTTGAGCCTGAAAATCTAGTTCTCTTTTGAGTGCCAATTCTCTCCTCTTACTATCAAATTCTGCGTCTATACCTCTATTAAAGGTTGTACGCGCTTGAGCTAAAGCACTGCCTCTTGTTTCTAAAGCCACTAAGTGTTCATATCTTTTTGTATCAACAGACATAATTTTTTTCCTAAGTTAAAATATTTTTCCCAAAAAAAAGCCCTTGCGGACTAAGAATGTTTTTTAACTTGTTGCTAGTAATTATATCACATCTTAAGTAAAACTCAAAATTTAGCCTCAGAGTTATTAATATAATGAGCAGATAACCCTAAAGAACGGGCAATGATAAATACAGCAATTCCAGCTTTAGGATTTAAACCTAAAGTACAAAAAGCTGCTGCTATTGCCCCATCAATATTAACCGGCAGATTTTTACCGCTTTGCTTAAAAAATTCTTCTTTTATCATCTTTACTAAATCCATAAACTCACTTCCCATTTCTAGCTCCTGAGCCTGATTCATAATCAATTCGGCTCTAGGATCAATATCTTTATAGACTCTATGTCCTAATCCGGGAATTCTTTTTCCTTGTTCTATATTATCTTTCACATAATCCTCAATTCTTAATTCATTATTCTTAATTTTATATAACACCTCCATCAAAGGCCCCCCTGCACCACCATGAGAATCATCAATTTGAGAAATCCCCTCACCAATAGCCTGACCCATGGTTTTACCCTGCTCTATTGCATTTAAAGTAGCTTGGGCTGACGGCGAGGCTGGACCGTGGTCATAAGATAAATTAAGAATTAAATCAAGTATTTTAATCTCTTCTTTTGTCCCTTCTTTTTCAGTTAAGGATTGAAAGATCGTCTGGGTGAAAGATTGATTGGCAGCTATCTCTAAATGTTCTTGACCGCCAAACATCGCCGGGGTTATCTCATCATCTTCAATTTTGTGTTTTATAGTTATAGCCATTTATTCTTTAATACTTTCTTTAACCAAAGCTGCAATTTGGTCTAAATCATCTGCCACCTTTACTCCGGCTTCCCTTAAAATTTTTCTTTTGTTTTCAGGCAAGCCTCTTGTTCCCTCAATTATTGCACCAGCATGACCAAATTGCACTTCTTTTGGGAGTTTAGTGGTAAAATCACCCACAATAAAAGCTACCACAGGTTTTGAAATTCTGCCTTCCTTAACTAACTTTGCAACTCTTTCCTCAAATGTTCCGCCCAGCTCTCCAAAAATTACTGAAGCTTTACTTTGTGGATCATTTTCTAATTCCAGTAAAAAGTCGGAGAAGTCTGTTCCGGGGATAATATCTCCGCCAATCCCCAAAGCCCAGGAAACCCCCAAATTGTTATTTTTTAAATGAAGCGCAATCTCTGAGGTCATTGAGCCTGATTTTGAGATTACCGCTACCTCCCCCTCCTGATAAGCTCTTTCTGTTTTGGCAACAGCCAAGAAACCAATTCTTAACTTTCTTCTAGGATTAATTAAGCCAACCGAGCTTGGCCCAATAATTGAGGCGTGATGTTCTTTGGCAAGTTGGTACATTATTGCCTCATCTTTTGTTGGTACTTTTTCTGCTCCAACTAGTAAGAAGTTAATCCCTGCCTCTAAAGCTTCCTTGACTGCATCTAGTGTCCTTAACGGTGGAGCAAAAATAACTGAACCATCTACCTCTCCTACTTTATTAATTGCTTCGGAAACTGTATTAAAAATTGGTACTCCCTCTAAAACCAATCCGCCCTTTCCTGGAGTAACACCAGCCACGATTTGGGTTCCAAACTCTAACATTCTAGGTAAAGCTCTTGAGCCTTCAAATCCGGTAATACCCTGGCCTATTAATTTAGCACCCTCTCTTAGTAATCTACTCATCTTCTAGATCTCCTTGTGAAATTGCATATTCTTTTGCTTTTTGTTGCATAACTTTTGCAGCTTGGGAAATTGATGTCTCCGGACCTAAAAGATAAATATCAAAATCTTTAACTTCTTTTAACATCTGGTATGCTTCATCATCCCTTGGTCCTCCACGTCTAATAACAACCGGAAACTTAAATTTAGTATCTAACTCTTTCTCTGCTTCTCTTAAACCTTCAATTAATCCTGAGAGTGTTTCATAAATATCGGTAAAATTGGCAACAACAGTACCAATCACCCAAAGTCCATGAATATTAGGTTTTGATAAAACAATTTTAGTTAATTTAACTACCTTTTCTTTAGGCGGGTTTCCCGAATATTCGGTAAAATTAGCCGGTTTCCCACCTGCTGCAATTAAAGCATCCATTGCAGTTAAAGATACTCCGCCTCCAGATGATAAAACCGCAATAT
Source organism: bacterium (assembly GCA_027364775.1). Taxonomy (GTDB): domain Bacteria; phylum Patescibacteriota; class Microgenomatia; order Daviesbacterales; family UBA10151; genus DAHXOS01. The sequence goes on along the minus strand of DAHXOS010000060.1, from coordinate 3,843 downwards.
CCCCATCTAAATCAAAGTAGGCAGACCCAGCAGTCCCCCGGTAATCTTCCTGGTCAATTTTTTTAGCCTCAATTTCCGTTGTAGTTGATGTGTGTCCCGGAACAGATCTAGGAGGAAATGTTCTATCAGGATGACGTGATAAAGCCATATCGTCAAGTTTTATCTTGGCATCTAAAGCTACCCACCTGCCATCATTTGTCTTTACCAAAGGGTTAATCTCCAAAAGCAGACAATCTTCAGCAAAGAATAAATTTAGCACCTTTTCTAATAACTCCCCTTCGATACCGGAAGGTAAATTGTCATAAGGGGACATAGGATTGATAACAAATTTTTCTACTCGCCTCTCCTCTATTCCTGTCCCACCCTCTTTGGAAAAAGATAAAACCGGCGCTCTTTCTTCTCCATCGTAAGAGATAGAAAGATAATACGCTTTTTGGTAGGCAATTTTTTCCTCAACCAAAACCCTTTCTACTTTTTCCTGATTGATAGTCTGGCCCAGCATATCAGCAATTTCAGATTGAATTTTTTCACTATCTTCAACAATTGCAATCCCCCCAACAGCTGCCCTCTTACCAGATAAAACTTGGGCTTTTACTACTACCGGAGATCTAACTATAACCTCTTCATCTGATGTCTCTAGAATTTGTTGATTTGGAATATTTATACCAGCATGAAATAACAGTTGTTTACCTTCAAACTCATAAAGAATCATATTTCTTAAGATACAGGTTACCACAAAGATTTGGAAAAATCCTCAACAAACTTGATTTTTATTATGAATATTACTAAAACTTAATCTAGGGATAATTGAGTTGCTGGAGTATCTGAGTTTGCTTCGGATAAAAAGGCTAAAATTATAACAGACAACGATAAAACAGCTGTTACCAGAAATAATATCGGAGCATTGGTGCCGAAATTTCTTGATGTTAATCTAGACTTAAGTAGCAGGGGTGGGATTTGAACCCACGCTCTAGGGGTTATGATTCCCTCGCTTTAACCAACTAAGCTACCCTGCCGTGTTGTTGAATTTTATCAAAATGTTGTTTTATAGACAAACTACGTAGTCTTTTCTCAGATAGCAGCTTGCTAAACCTTCAATTAAGCCCATTATTTCATAATAGAGATTAGTTGATCTGGCAACAACGATACTTAGTGTACCCTTGTGATCAGCAAGATTATCATATATTTTTTTATTAAAGGTCTTTTTAAAACTCGTTTTTCTAAACTGCGCTAAAGGAATTCCTGTTATTTGAGACCAATATAGCTTAACCTCTTGTTCTCTTAGTCTATGAATTTCATTAATGCCAACTACAGCTCTTAAGTCTTTAGCTTGTACTTCCAAACAAACCTTAAGCCAATTAAGAAAGAGTTTTACCATTCTAGGATCAGAATTACAAAACTCAACTCTTTTATTTCTAAAGCTTTTTCCTCCCTCAGCCCAATAAAGAGCTAATCCGGTAACTAACAACTCTCTTTTAACTAATATACCAACAGCTCTTTTCCCGTTTGTAATGCTTAGATTAATTCTAAATTTCCTTTTAGCTTCTTTAATCTGTAATGATTTGATTCTACCTAATGCTTTTCCTTTTTCTTCAGAAAATTTTAATTGATTTAACTGTTTTGGCGTCAATGTGATATCTCTAACCCACCAACTCACTGTACTTCTTGAAACACCTAAATTGTTTGCTATGTTTTTAATACTTTCACCTTTTGTCCTTAATACCCTTGATTTTAATCTTAATTGGTATTTTGCCATAAATTAATCATACTCTTCGGTATTTCTTCGGTCAATAGAGTTGATCTTAAGCAGTGATCCCACCCCTGCTACTTTACATTATCCTTACATCCAAATTAAACAGCAATGGTATAATCACCTTACCAGATGTAATTAATGAACAAACACAGCTTCCATCACTGGTGGCGCAAATTAATTAAATCTTTAACTAAAAAAACTACTTTCTCGAGTTACATCTTTAGCTTGTTACTGACTTTATTAATACTTTTGTTGCGTCTTAAAACGGCACACATTTTGGGCAATACCTCATCGATTTTGCCATTTTTAATACCTGTCACTATTGCTTCCTGGTATGGTGGTTTGTGGCCCGGAATATTTGCCACTGCTTTAGGAGCTTTTTTTGCTATTTTCTTTTTTATAGAACCTGACGGAAAGTTCTGGCTGCTGTCTTTTAACCAAATAATAGCAGTATCAATTTATTTGCTGGAGGGTTTTATTATTAGCGCTTTAAATCAAATAATTCAGGATACAACTAAAAGGCAAAAAGAAATCCTAGAAAGTATTAACGATGCCTTTTTCACTTTAGATACCCGCTGGCGCTTAAGGTATATTAATAAACACGCCTTACGTTATTTTCAATCAACAGATAAAAATGCTTTGCTTAACCATAATATTTGGACTCTCTATCCTAGAGCTAAAAAAACCTTAAGTTATAAAAAATATAAAGAAGCATTTAAAACACAAACAGTGGTGCATTATGAAGAATATATAGCTCAAATGAGTAAATGGTTAGATTTTCATGTCTATCCGTCTAAAAACGGGATCTCCGTTTATTTTACTGATATTACTAAAAGAAAATTAGATGAACAAAAATTAAGAGAAAGCGAGGACCGCTTTAAGGAGTTGTCAGACCATGCTCCAGTGTTAATCTGGATGGCCGGTGTAGATAAACTAAGGTATTACTTTAATAAAACCTGGTTAGAATTTAGCGGACGTAAGATTGGTCAGGAAGTGAGAAACGGTTGGAAAGAGTTGATCCACCCCGATGATTTGGATAAAGTCTTAGATGTCTATGACAGCGCATTTGATGCCAGAATTGGCTACCAGATGGAGTACCGTCTAAAAAGAGCAGACGGTGAATACCGCTGGATGCTGGTTACCGAAGTTCCCCGGTTTACCAACTATCGTAATTTTTTAGGATATTTAGGAACCTGTATTGATATTACCGACCGAAAACTACTGGAAGAGAGTAAGGACCAATTTATTAGTATCGCCTCACATGAACTAAAAACTCCGTTAACTACTTTAAGAGCTTATGGTCAGTTATTAGCTACAAAACTAGCTGATTGCAAAATTCCTGATGTTGAAAATTATATGGTGAGAGTTAACAACCAAATTGATAAACTAACTGAGCTGGTAACTGATTTATTAGATGTTTCCAAAATTAATGAAGGTAAATTAGGCTATGATAAAGAGGTCTTTGATTTAGGAGAGCTAATTCAAGAGATAGTAGCTGATATTCAAACCACATCTGCTCAACATAAGATAACTCTAAAAATAAAAAGTTCGGCCAAAGTTTTAGGAGATTCAAATCGGATATCACAAGTAATGGTAAATTTGTTAACTAATGCCATTAAATACTCACCTCAAGCTCATAGAATAATAGTTTCGGTAGAAAGAACCCGGGGGTCTAAAAATAGCATTACTACCTCTATCCAAGACTTTGGGATCGGTATTCCTAAATTGGAGCAGGAAAGAATTTTTCAAAGATTTTACCGGATTGACGATCAAAAAAGAAAAACTATCTCCGGGTTTGGATTAGGTTTACATATCACAGCAGAAATTATTAAACGGCACGGAGGAAAAATTTGGGTCAAAAGCACTAAAGGAAAGGGTTCAACTTTTCTTTTTAATTTACCTGTTGTTACTTAAAGGAGGTGAGGATATGGCTAAAAAAATTGTGTTAATAGAAGATGATAGTGGAATTGTTGAGGTAACCAAAATAATTTTAGAAGAAGCAGGATATGAAGTAATAGCCTTAGATGATATTAATCATATTAAACAATTTATTCTTAAAGAATTACCTGATCTTATTATCATAGATATCT
>DAHXOS010000058.1 GCA_027364775.1 bacterium | reverse complement strand
GTCTCAATTGGATAAAAAATCATCGGTTTATTATAGACTGGTAGCAAGTGTTTGTTGGTTACATAAGTTAACGGATAGAGTCTTGTACCAAGTCCTCCGGCTAAAATTACACCCTTCATCTTTAAAATAATCTCACTTTAACATTATTCCTGCAAGTAGAACTAAAATTTAACCGCAACCAGAATATACTCCAAAAAAGTTTCTAAAGTCAAACTTTGCCTTTTTAGCTCTAGTTAGAAGTTTAAAATATGGCAGAAAAATGTCTTAGTATCTTCAATTTTAAGTATATATCGGCTCTGTTTCCTGTATTTTTTTATTAACCGGAACTTTTAAACTAAAAGCCAGAGCGTTGGCAACCGAAATCCCTACTTTAATTCCGGTGTATGACCCCGGACCCCTATTAACTTCAATTGCGTCCAAATCTTTTAATGAAAGTTTATTCTGTTCCAATATTTGATCAATTAAATTCAATAAAACTTGTGAACCAAAACTCTGTTCTTTAATTAAAGAATCCCTAAGATCACCTTTTAGCTCCACTTCAATACGGTTTTTATCTGCTGTATTTATATATAATATTATTTTCATCATGCATAAAGTATAATAATTTAGCCATGAAATTACGACTCCCAAAATTATCCAAAAAAATGTTTAATAAAAAGTTACTTTTGCTACTCATACCAGCTCTTGTAATTTCTTTTCTCCTTTTTCCCAAAGGAAGTAAAGCAAAAATTGAATATATTCAGGCAAAAAAAGGAAGTATTAAGGAATCTGTTTCTGCCTCAGGAGTCTTAAACGGTAAAAATACTGCTAATTTAAAATTTAAAACAAGCGGCCGCCTAATTTATATCAATGTAAAATCCGGTGATGCGGTTAATAAAAACCAGGTTATAGCTGGACTTGATACCCAGGATCTAAATATTGCTTTACAACAAGCTCAAAACAACTACCGCTCTGCTCAGGCTACAGCAGAAAAAGTTGAAGATGATGTTAAAAACCGCTCCAATGACGAAACTTTCGCTCAAAAACAAATCAGAACCCAAGCTCAAGCTGCCCGGGACTCGGCTTTTGATGCTGTAAAATCAGCCCAAAGAGCTTTTCAGGATGCTGTTATTACCTCACCTATTAATGGCACGATAACCCAGGTAAATCCTTTACCCGGTCAATTTGTTTCTGTTAACGATACTATTGCCCAGGTAGTTGATTGGTCAGAAGTTTATTTTGACACAGATGTAGATGAGGCAGATATTTCTAAGGTTTCGCTTAACCAGACTGTAAATGTCACACTAAACTCCTATCCAGACAAAATTTTTCAAGGAATAGTTAAAGAGATTACACCCTCTACTAAAACAACATCATCAGGGTCTACAGTAGTAACAGTGAGGATTGACTTACATAACCCTAGTATTTATTTGGTTAGCGGTCTAAGCGGACAAGCGGAAATTATTTCCAGGGAAGTTATGAATGTCTTGGTAATCCCGCAAGATGCCCTCAAAGATGATAACTATGTCCTATTAAAAACCAGCCAAGGACCAAGATTGGTTGAAGTTAAAACCGGTTTAAAATCTGATACTGAAGTGGAGATAATTTCGGGATTAAAAGAAAATGATGAGATAGTTAAAAATGCAGCAGATATTAAGTTACCCCAAAAAAATTCAAGTCTTATAAATAGACTTATTTGAGGATAATGGTGTCACAATGTCACTCGTTAAATTAAGCAATATTAATAAGATTTATGAGCTAGATGCAGGGTTAACCTTCCAGGCTTTAAAAAATCTTAATCTCTCAATTGAGAAAGGTGAGTTTGTAGCAATTGTCGGCCCTTCCGGTTCAGGCAAATCAACTTTAATGAATCTCTTGGGGTTACTTGATAAACCTACCACAGGATCTTATGAATTAGACGGGCATAATGTAGCTCAACTTAGGGAAAATACCCTGGCAGAACTTAGAAATAAAAAAATCGGGTTTATCTTTCAAAATTTTAATTTATTAAAACGTACTTCTGCTTTAAATAATGTTGCATTGCCGTTAATTTATTCGGGAGTACCCAGACAACTACGTATAGAGCGGGCAAAAAAAGCCCTGGAAGAGGTCGGTTTAGCTGATAAATTAAACTCCCTCCCTAACCAGCTTTCAGGTGGACAGCAACAAAGAGTGGCAATAGCCAGAGCTTTAGTTACCAATCCAGAAGTGCTACTAGCAGATGAACCTACCGGAAACTTAGATTCTAAAAATGGTGAGGAGGTTATAAAGTTATTTCAGGAACTACACAAGCAAGGCAGAACTATTATTTTGATAACCCATGATAGAAACATTGCCAAAAGTGCCAAGAGAGTAATCCATGTTAAAGATGGAGAAATTTTATGAACATCCTTGAAACTCTTCAGCTTTCTATTACTTCTATACTTTCAAATAGACTTAGGTCTTTTTTAACAATTTTAGGGATTGTGATTGGTGTAACTTCGGTCATTTTATTAATTTCCTTAGTCTCTGGACTAAAAAGTTTTATCACCAACCAAATATCAGGCCTAGGCTCTAACATTATTTTTGTAATCCCTGGCAGAATTGGCGGTGGTAGAGGACCAGGAGGTTCTCAAATTAATAGATTAACTTTTCAGGATGCTACAAATTTAAAAAATGGTTTAAGGGAGGAAGCAGAAGTTTCAGCTGCAATAACTAAAGTATCTACAGTTAAATTTGCCAATAAAGAGAGTAAAAACAGCTCGGTTATTGGAACACAGTCTAATTTTCCAAAAATTATTAAATTAGTTAAGGTTACACAAGGTAGATTTTTAAGCTCATCTGAAGGAGAATCAGGCAAAAGAGTGGTAGTAATTGGGCCAACAGTTAAGACTAATTTGTTTAATTCTACAAACCCTATTAATAAATCAATTACCATCGGTAATGCCAGATACCAGGTAATAGGAGTTTTGGCATCTAGGGGATCAAATTTTGGTATCGATCAGGATAACGTAGTCATAATCCCTTTAAATGCAGCCCAAAGACAATTCGGTGTAACCAACTTAAATGCAATTTATATTTCTGCCAATACTACTGAAAAAGTTAAAGATGTTCAGACTAAAGCAATGCAAATTTTATTAAAAAGATTGTCAGAAGATGACTTTACGGTTCAAACACAGGAACAAACTCTTTCAACTGTGTCCCAAATTACCGGGGTTTTAACAGCTGCTTTGGGAGGAATTGCTGCTATTTCTTTAATTGTTGGAGGAATTGGAGTCATGAATATTATGTTAGTTTCAGTAACTGAGAGAACAAAGGAGATTGGCTTAAGAAAAGCTTTAGGCGCAAAACCTCAAGATATCAAAAACCAATTTTTAATCGAGGCTGTAACTTTATCATCTTTAGGTGGAATTATCGGAATAATTTTAGGTTTTGGATTTTCTTTAATTATTAATCAGTTCTTTATAACAGTCGTTCCGCTTTGGTCAGTTTTACTTTCATTTGGATTTTCAACATTGGTTGGAATAGTTTTTGGGGTTGCCCCAGCAATTCGTGCAGCCAGGTTAGATCCAATCCAAGCATTAAGATACGAGTAGCTCTAACTAACAAAAAAACAATTATTTTAAATAGTCCTATAGTTTGACTATTTTGCTTTATTGTTGTATGATTATCTAATGTTAGATAGATATGATTTTGAGAATAGACCAACTCCAGAACAATTAGCTTTTCAAGCTGATGCCTTAACAGGTGATTACTGGGAAACTCCCAGAAGACCTTTAAGCGCTGCTTTAGCTCAAAAATTACTTGGCTTAGTTGTTAACACAATATTAGCATCAAAAAAATCTAAAGGATTAGTCGCAGCAATATTAGATATCCCTTCCCCTAAAGCGGAATAATTTTTTAAACTCTAAAATTAGAAACACTTCTGAAAAGTATTTAATTCAATCGACTCCCTAATCAACTACTGATATAATCTTTGCAATATGGAAGAGATAAAAAATAAACTTTGGGAAAAGCAGGAAAGATTCCAAATAATTCAGGAAAAAATTAGCAGAGTTGAGTTAGAACAACAGATAAAAGATTTACAAACGCAAACACTTGCTGAAGGTTTTTGGAACAATCAGGAAAAAGCAAAGAAAATCTCTAAACAGCTAGCAGATAAACAAAAAACTCTTACTATCCTTGATGACTTACAATCTAGAATTAGTAATGCTTTAGAAATTTCAGATGAGGAGGAGATGGCTCAAGAACTAAGTCAAGAGACTGCAGAGATTGAACAGTTATTATCTGATTTTGAATTAAAATTGTTTTTATCCAAACCCCATGATGAATCGGAAACTATTTTATCTGTACATTCTGGCACTGGAGGAGTCGAAGCTATGGATTGGGCTTCAATGCTAGCCCGGATGTATCAACGCTTTTGTGAAAAAAAGGCTTGGAAGTATGAAATTACTGACGAAAGTTTGGGAGAGGAAGCAGGTATTAAAACTATGTCAATGATTATCCACCAACCTTATGCTTATGGCATGCTAAAAGGAGAAAAAGGCACCCATAGATTAGTTAGGCAATCGCCTTTTAATGCAGACAATTTAAGACAAACTTCTTTTGCATTAGTTGAAGTTTTACCGGTTATAGAAGATGAAGGTGAAATTGAAATTAAAGAAGCTGATATAGAATTTGAAGCGTTTAGGTCTGGTGGTGCAGGAGGACAAAATGTTAATAAAGTCTCAACTGCTGTTAGATTAAAACATATCCCTACAGGCATAGTTGTTACCTGTCAGACAGAAAGATCTCAACTTCAAAATAGAGAAAATGCTATGAAGTTATTAAGGGCTAAAATTTGGGAATTAAAGCAACAGCAGGAGGAAGAAACAAATAAACAATTAAAAGGAACTACCTCTCAAGCTTCCTGGGGAACTCAAATAAGATCTTATGTTTTACATCCTTACCATATGGTTAAAGATCTGCGCACAAATATAGAAACATCTGATACCGATGGGGTATTAAATGGAGATTTAGATAAGTTTGTAGTCGCAGAAGTTGCAAATCTCTAATTAAATTACTCAAACTCTCATAATTGTCTAGGTAGATAAATATGTTACAATAATTGTATGCAAAATAAGGCAGAGTTAACCAAAAAACTAGACTTTACAAATACATCCTTACGTTTACTTATATTAATCCTGGTTGTTGCTTTACTGGCAGGTTTGGGAACCGGCTATAAATTGGCCTCAAATAGCGCTAAATCCAGTGTTGCCAACAGCAAAGAAACTCAAATTGCTAAAAGTGCCCAAAAGGATACTCGTACCTTTAGAGATTTTGCTGAAGGAACCTTAAAAAAGAAGGAAGTAAGCAAAGGTGCTGATGCCTATTCGGAAGGTACACATACCTTAATTCGTCAAAACGCTGTGCCTGTTGCTTTAACTTCCTCTGTAGTTGATTTGTCAAAATATGAAGGTAAAAAAGTAAAAGTCTACGGGGAGACACAAAAAGCCGTCAAAGAAGGATGGCTAATGGATGTAGGTAAAGTTGAAGAGATTAAATAACTTACCTTAATAGATTCCCCTCAATTATTTATATGGTCATTAAATTTAGTAACGTCACTAAAAAGTTTAACTCCCAAATAACTGCAGTATCGGATGTTAATTTTGAGGTTAAAGGTGGAGAGTTTGTTTTTATAGTTGGACCATCCGGAGCAGGCAAATCAACCTTACTTCGACTACTTGCTCGGGAATCTCTACCTTCTTCAGGAAATATTTTTATAGACGATATTGATATTACAAAAATCAAACATAAAGATTTGCCCCAATTTAGAAGAAAAATAGGTGTGGTTTTTCAGGATTTTAAGTTGTTAGATGATAGGACTGTCTTTGAGAATGTAGCCCTAGCACTTGAAGTGCGCAATTTTGGAAGTAATGAAATTCATAAAGAAGTTGAACGAATGCTTAAGTTGTTTGAGATTTGGGAACGACGCAATTTATTTCCAAACCAGCTTTCAGGCGGTGAAGCCCAAAGAACAGCCATAGCAAGGGCCATGATTGGCAAACCGGATTTACTTTTGGCAGATGAACCTACCGGAGATTTAGACCCTCAGACTTCCTGGGGTGTTATTCAGCTTTTAAATGAAATTAACTCCTGGGGTACTACCGTTCTTATGGCAACCCATAACGCTGAGATTGTTAATACCTTAAAAAGGAGAGTAATAAGTATGAAGAATGGAAAGCTGGTTAAAGATACAAGAGAGGGTAGATACGAAACCCATTAAATTATGGAAAGATTAATTAGACAGGTTAAAAAAAATATTCGTAGAACACCTTACCAGGCGCTTGCCGCATCAATGGTGATGTTCTTAACATTTTTAACTTTACTTTTATTTACTGTGCTTGCTGCCGGTTCACAAAGAGTGCTAAGTTATTACGAGAGTAAACCACAAGTTATAGCTTTCTTAAAAGACAATACAACTACCGAAGACATTAAGGCAATTCAAAATGCTCTTAATCTAACTGGCAAGATTACTTCCTTAAAATATGTTTCCAAAGAGGAGGCCTTACAAAGATATAAAGACAGAAATAAAAATGATACTAATCTTTTAGAATTGGTTACCGCTTCAATCTTACCTGCCTCACTTGAGATTTCGGCTAATTCTCCATCAGACTTAAAACCAATTGCCGAAATATTAAAAAAAGAACCAGTAGTAGATGATGTAGCTATTCCAGAAGATGTTATTAAGTCTTTAACAAATGCAATAGTAGTAGTTCGCTCTATTGGTATGGTTGCTGTAACTTTCTTGGCTCTATTTTCAATGCTAGTTATCTTAATGGTAATTGGTTTTAAAATTAGATTAAAAAGAACTGAGATTGAAATTATGAAGCTTTTGGGTGCGTCTACTTGGTTTATTCGGGCTCCTTTTTTACTGGAAGGAATAACCTATGGACTAATTGGCGCAGTTTCATCTTGGGCTGTTACATATATTCTTCTTTGGTACTTTACCCCTCATTTACAATATTATTTAAGAGATATTCCCAAAGAATTTATTAATCTTCCCCCCAATCTTTTATTTATGCTTGGGTTATTGCTTTTTGCAATTTTGGTTGCAGGAATATTAGGTAGTGCCGGATCATTTGGAGCTGTCAGACGCTATTTAAGACCCTAAGAATTTTTTGTCTTAGAATTATTTTTTTCAGATACATTCTATACAGTTTAAGAAGCTACTGCTTTTATTGGTAAATGGTTTGCTACTAATTTCCTTGATGGTATAGTTATATTATACTGGTATATTCCATAAAGTATTTTTTATTAAGTACTTTTTTATTTATCCTTTTTATTAAGGCAGGAAATGTTTTTGCATTGGAAGCTCCTCAATTATTAAATCCGGTAAACAATAGCAGTACTGCAAGTTCTAAACTAAGCTGGCAAAGTCCTTCCTATCCTTTATACAATTCCAATCCTTTTAGGATACAGGTAGATGATTCTAAAGATTTTTCCTCTATTAATAAAGACTACTATACGGCAAATTTAAGCTACACTCCAACATTATCACCGGGAACCTGGTATTGGCGGGTAAAAGCAAAAGATTCAACCGGTTCTTGGAGTGACTGGAGTACAATTTGGTCATTTATTCTATCTGATTCGGCCATCAATTCCTCTCCTTCACCTGAAGCTACACCTTCTTTTTCTCCTACCCCTTCTTCATCAAGCCAAACTAATATTTTTACAGTATCTAATATACCTTCTCAAATTAATGTTAACCAAAGCTTTAATATTAATGTAAACTTATTTTTACAAAATAACCCTAATACCTTATTTTATTTAAAAGGCGCATTTATTAAACCTGGGTCTTCAAATTATTTTGGATTAACCAATACTGCCAATGGTTGGGCTAAAAATGGTGCCACTGCTTCTTCACAAAAATCTATCACTACTGATGGAAGTGGCAATTGGTCTGGCACATTAGAAACAAAACCGGATCCTGATGATTATGGTTATCAAGGTAGCGGCAATTATATTTTTAAGGTTGCCAGATATAATTCTTCAGGCTCTAATTTAACCTGGAGTGATGAGTCTAATATTACCATTACAGGTAATGTTACTATTTCTTCTTCAACCCCATCCCCAGCTTTTTCCCCAAAAATAGCAACAAATTTAGCTAATTCTGCTCAAACTAAAGAAACAACTATTAAAAGAAGGATGCCAGTTTTATCACCCAAAGATTCAACAGTTGCCGGTATTGCCACTAAATCTGCAACAAATACTTTGATAAAATCCGAGCGCAAGTTTAATTTATTTTTTATAGCCGCAGGAGTTTTAGTAATATTAGGAAGTATTATTTATATAGCAAAATCTTACAAGTGATATTAGTAATGAGATATATAAAGCAAGATAATTAAATTTCTGGTAAAATCTTATCTTATCAATTTATTATGAAATATATTTCAAAATCTGCGGAGGAAACAAAAGAAATTGCCAAAAAATTAGCAGAGCAGGTGAAAAATAAAAGTGTGGTTATAGGCATATCCGGTGAATTAGGAGCTGGCAAGACTACATTTACTCAAGGTTTTGCCGAAGGATTAGGGATAACAGAAAAAATTAACTCCCCTACTTTTACAATAATAAAACAGCACAATATACCTAATAGTAGTAAGAATCTTTATCACATTGATCTTTACCGTTTAGAAAATCCTAATATTAAAGAATTAGGAATAGAGGAGATAGTAAGTGATAATAATTCGATTTTATTGATCGAATGGCCTGAAAAAACAGAAATTGGACTAACCAACAAAATTAATATAAACAAACTATCCGAAGACTTGAGAGAGATTTCTATTGATTAGTAAACATAATTTTTTATTCTCCAATATGGCATATTTACTAGATAGAAGTTTAAATTTAAACAAAAATAGCCAATAATTAAATCCTGCCTGAAATATATTAAGCTTACTTTGATTAAAAATTCGGTCATGATATGCAATATCATATTCTGTAAATTTTATATTAGGATTGGTAATAGCCTCCAGTTTTATCTCCTCAGAGAAATTCCAACCCCCCTCGTAAAGTTTCATAAAATTAGTCGCACTTTTTTTAAAAACCCACATACCACTAAGACTGTCTTTAATTTTATAACCATACAAAAGCCGGGTGAACAGATTAAGCATCCATACTCCTAACGCTCTTGTTCTTGATCTTTTTTTAGGATCTTTTACAGGTAACCTGTTACAAGAAATAAAATCGACATCATGCTTTAATAGGTATCTGATAATTTGGGGAACTTTTTTAACAGGGTATGATCCGTCTCCATCCAAACAGGCAACAATTTCACCACCAGCTTCATTAATACCGGTTGCTAACGCATATCCATAACCAATTCCTTGATCTTTTCGGTTTTCTAAGATTACCTTTGCTCCAAATAGTTGAGCAGTCTTTACAGTTTGATCTGTAGAAAGGTTATCCACTACAATCACCTCATCTATCTCTCTGGGCATATCACGCATAACCACTTTAATAGCATCCTCTTCGTTTCTGCAAGGCAAAACTACAGTAATCTTTTTATTATTTATCATCTTTATAGGATTTGTTTTTTTATTAAAAACAGGCTATAATAATAACTTATAAGTTTCTTTTCACTTTTTATATTATTGTAACCTACTAATCTTTATAGCCTGTTTTACCTGATATTATCATGACATACTTATTTCAATTGTAAGTAAGAAGAACATAAGAATTAGGTAAATATGAAAGAAATATTAAAACTTATTTTTATAATAGCTATCGGTCTAGTAACTATAACACTAAGTATCCTTAGGTTTACTGTGGACAGTTTTTCGCGGCCCGGTTTTCAAGTTCAAACAACCCCTTATTCCCTTGTTTTTTATAATGCAGATCTGAGCGAAGAACTACTTAAATTATCTCCTTTTGATGATTATTACTATACTAATAGCTTAAAAAAGCATATTGCTGATCAAACTAACTTTAACGGTTCTAAGAGCTTAACTAATCAATTCTTAAAATTTGCTAAAGTAATATTTTTAAATAAGTCAGTCATTACTTGGGATAGCTTTATAAAACCTAAAGGAAAAGTTTCATATAATGTTATTAATTTACCCAATAAGGGTATCCAGGTTATAAGAGAATTTGAATTACCCTACAAAGCAAACTTTATAGGGCAGTCACTGGTTATTTGTGAAAGATGTATTGTATCTGATCAAAGCAGAAGAATGTTTTTAAATAAAGAGTTTATCTCTGACAATGAATTAAATTTGGCCCAAAGCGCAAATCTTACACCTTTAGTCATAAACAACCAATTACTACCAAACGATATAAAAAGAATTATTGTATATGACCAAAATTTTAATCCAAAAATCTCTATCGAGGTTGAAAATGGACAACAAGTTTTTTTTGATCAAAAATGGAGAATCTTAGAATTTAAAACACAAATTAATACAGATAAAGGATCAGTGAAACAGAATTTTTTCTTTTATTAAATGATTACAGATTTTTTTGCTAGTTTATTATTTTATCTATTGCCTATATTAATAGGTATATTTGTTACAACTAATATTATTCTTGCCTGGTTCTGGGGAGCTTTTATTATTTATTTAATTTATATTGTGGTTTATACAATTAGTAAGATGGTTGGTTTAGATAACATTTTCCCACTTAGTGCGGTAACTATAATTACAGTACTTTCTTTGGTTTCACTACTTAAATGGAGTATTTATAATACTAAAACGTTACCTATAAATAACTTCTTCAAAAATAATTTTTTTCAATATTATCCCCTCTTAGTACTAATGTTACTATCAACCTTAATTTATTTTGGTGTTTGGAAAAGCCAAACACCTTACCCTTTACATTTAAACTGGGATATCTATGAGCACATGACTGCAACTAACAAAATAGGTCAAGGTTCATTTTCGTTACTCTCATCACAGACTACCGATACTTTTACTTTTAATTCTTATTCAACAATTTTTTACGTTCTATTATCATTACCTCTTACTTTAATCTCAGGTAGTTTTATAGGTACTTACTGGTGGCTTGAATTTTGGCATTATCTTTTAACTATCGTTGCTGTATATTATTTAACAATTAAAATTTTTAATAGACATTCTTTAGCTTTTACGGCAGGTTTTCTAT
>DAHXOS010000050.1 GCA_027364775.1 bacterium | reverse complement strand
GAATAATATTATTATAGGCTGCTCTGGCCCGCCTTAAATCGTTAGATTTTCCTCCCGGAGGTGGTCCATCAACTAAATTTTGTTCTGCTGTCACAGAATGAATAGTAGTCATTAAAGCTTTAGCTATCCCAAACTTTTGATCTATTATCGCTGCAACAGGAGCAATACAATTAGTAGTACAAGAAGCATTATTAATTAGGTTTTCACCCTGATAATGGTCATTATTAACCCCAAGTAGAAAGGTTCCTACATTTCCACCCTTAGCAGGAGCAGATAAAACCACCTTTTTAGCCCCGGCCGTTAAGTGTTGTTTCATACCCTCTTCATCAGTAAATCTACCTGTAGATTCTATGACAACATCAACTCCCAATTGTCCCCAAGGTAGCTTTGTTGGTTCCTTTTCTGTATATATTGGGTACTTTTTACCATCAACTATAATTGCTTGGTCTTCTGCAGAGATCTCTCTGTTCCATTGTCCATAAGCACTGTCATATTTTAAGAGGTGGGCTAAAACTTGAGGGGAGGTTAAATCATTAATCCCAACAATCTCAACCTGATCTAAGTGCTCTTCAATGGTAGCTTTAAAAACATTCCTACCAATCCTACCAAAACCGTTTATAGCTACTTTTATAGGCATAAATTCATTTTAAAGAAACAGATTAAAATAAGCAAGGATAGTTTTAAGTTATTCAATAACTTTTTCTGTAAAAAGAGCTCCCCTTAATAGCCAGAGGTCAATCACATTTACTACTCCATCTCCATTAAAGTCATAACTTTCTTCAAACTTTTGTTTATTAAAATTAGAAAGTAATAATGAGAGATCTGCAAAATCAACCTTATTATTGTTATTAAGATCTGCTTGGACTCTTTCAATTGTTATTTTGGGAGTATTTTTAACTTTAGCATCTGTTTGAGAAACTAATCCAAAATAACCAGGGGTGGTATCTGAAACTAAAAAGTTATCCTTTGTGCTACCCACTACTTTAATTTGAAATACGGAATTAGCGTTAATATAGGTTAGTGGTAAGGTATTTTCTATTTTCCAGCTAAAACTACCGGTGTTTGCTATATTGGTTGCTAAATTACCATATAGAGAATCATTTAACAGCAAGCTGATACTGACTTTCTCTATATTTTGGGACTCCCACTTAATATCAATTGGGTTAAAATAAGCAAAGGATTCACCTCCTAGAGGTGAAGTTATTTTAATACTGGCTTCTTTTTTGGGTTTTGTTTCAGTAATAGCAGCTGTAGCACTTGCTACCTTTTCAATTGGTCGCAAATTAACTAAAAGGTCTCTTTTTTCATTTAGAATATTTAAGGTATCACTATTTCTTAGCATCATACTTTTTTCACTTACAATTGTAATTTGTGGAGTACCAAATCTCTTAACATTAAAAGTAACAGTTGCCAAAAGATATTTGGTATTATCACTTATTTCACTCTTAAAACCGGGGTTGGGTACACCTAGGGCTAAATCAATTGTACCTTCTTGGTTGTTGTTTGCAGCCTCAAGCCACTTTCCTTCAACTCTTTTTTCATTTGTTTTAATTTCTGCAGAAGAGGTAGCAATTGATGATACTTCTAATATATCATTTGGAAATTTTAAGCTGGCTACAATTAAGTTAACCGGGTCAATATCTGCTCTGGTATAAATTTTAACAACTACAGCTGAAGCTGAAGCCTGAGGTTCTACTATTAAAGAAAGGGAGGTTTTGGGAGTGGTAGTTGCAACCTGATCTGCTTTAGATTTAATATTTTGTTGTTGGAGGGTTAAATAAACCCCTATTGGGATTGCAGCTATTAATAAGATAACAACCAAACTACTTAAAATAACTGACAATTTAATTTTAGGTTTGGGTAGATCATAAAGCTCAATTGAGGGTGTAACGGGAGCAGGGATAGATACAGGTTGTTGAGGAGGAGGAGCTGCTGCAGCTTGAGGCTGGTTATTAACTGGATTATTGGAGTTCATAACTTTATTTTAGCACTTCTACAGTTGGTAAAGTCCCTTTGGAAAGTAACTCTAGCATTGCTCCACCACCGGTTGAAACAAAACTAAATTTATCTAAATACTCGCCTAAAGCGGCAGTTGTATCTCCACCACCAATTATTGAATTTACTTTGGAGTTAATTATTGCCTCAGCTATTTTCCGGGTAAATTTTGCTCCTTCCTCTACTTCATATTTACCCACCGGCCCTGCCCAAATTACCTGTTTTGAGTGAGCTATCATATCAATAAAAGTCTCAGCCGAGCTCTCCGAAAGATCTAATCCCGAATGGTTAAGGGTAGCTAGAATCATATTTTTAGGCACTTCTAAGCCCTGTTCCTTAATATTTTTGACCAATAATCCTCCTACTAAAACCAAATCACAAATCTTACTTAAAGCTATTGCTGACTCATATTTATCTTCCACTTTTGCACCGCCGATTATAGCTATTTGAGGTTTTTTAGGATTAGATCGGAGCTCCAAAATAGTTGTTACTTCTTTGGCAAAATTTAATCCTGCAGCATGAGCTAAAAGTGTGGGTACAACTGTAGTGGATGAGGCAGGATGGTAAGCTGCAAAAGCTTCATTAATATAAACATCTCCTAAAGAAGCTAGTTGTTTTGCATACTCTAAATCACAATCTTCCTCCCCTTTTTCAAATCTAGTGTTTTCTAATATATGTAGCTTTCCTTCAGGCAAGTCTACATGGGCAAAAGTTTTTTCAAACCATTCTACTATTGGTTTAACAGAAAAATTAGGATCTTTGCCATCTGGTCTGCCCAAGTGACCAAAAATAACCACAGAAGCAGCATGGATTAAGCACAGATCAAGGGTCTCAAGCCCAGCATGTAGCCTAAAATCATCAACTACTCTACCGTTTTCTATAGGAACATCTAAATCTAACCGGAGCAACACTTTTTTGTTTTTAACAAACTGAGGAGTAACTGCTGGCAGCATACAATTATTCTAGCATAGGATGTATATAACCAATAAGCGTAATTTGTATAAAAATACAGGTAGGTCTTATAGTATAATAAGATTTGTGTTATTACTTACCCCAAACAACTGGGATGACTATCAATTATTAGATAGCGGTGATGGAAAACGCTTAGAAAAGTTTGGCAAATATATTTTAATTAGGCCTGATCCTCAAATCCTTTGGAAAACTAGTTTACCCTCTTCCAAATGGCAAAAAGCAGATGCAGAATTCATTAAAATTAGTGCTGAAAAAGGCCAATGGTCTAGAAAACAAAATGTACCCGAAGTATGGAATATGTCCTTTGAGGATATTACTTTTCAATGCAGGATGTCCCCTTTTAAACATACCGGAGTTTTCCCAGAACAAAGTATTCAGTGGAATTTTATAAAATCTATAATAACAGGCGTTCTAGCAAGCTCAGCGGATAATAAAAAGCTCCCACAAAACATTACTTATTCCCCAAAAACAATTGAGGGATTAAACATCCTAAATTTGTTTGGATATACAGGAATTGCAAGTTTGGTAATAGCAAGCACGGGAGCTAAAGTTACCCATATTGATGCCTCATTCCCAACTATTGGTTGGGCCAGAGAGAATCAGAAGCTATCTAAGCTAGAAAATAAACCGATCCGCTGGATTTTGGATGATGCAATTAAATTTGTGCAGCGTGAGATCAAAAGAGGTGTCAAATATGATGGCATTATTATGGATCCACCAATTTATGGACATGGTCCTAAGGGTCAGAAATGGGACTTTAATGAGAGTTTTCCAGAATTGATGAAGCTATGCAGTCAAATATTAAGTGAACAACCTTTGTTTGTGTTAATTAATGCTTATGCTATTTCCTCATCTTCTGTGATGCTGGCAAATGTAATGAATGATTATTTGACAAAATATGGTGGTAAAACAGAATACGGTGAACTTGGGCTACAAGAAGCTAACAATTTAGCTAGAAACTGCGCACCTAGAATATTATCAACAGGCATCTTTGCCAGATGGAGTAAGTGATAGCTAATATAAAACTATCTGGCTTTAATGTAAGCAGGCTTGACTAGACCTAGAGCATTTAATATTTTGATAATTATTTCTTCCATACTCCTCCTTTCATTGTTAAGAGTTAATTGTCACTTACTAACTGCCTTCTACTTACCATAAACTATTAGTTAAAGTATTTCCAAGTTAAGTATTTATCTTTCAATTGCTGTTCAGTAATATTTGCAGCTTGAATACCACTTTTGCCAAATCCCAAATCAAGTAACTGAGCTGCCCAAAGATCTCTTTTTAATATCCCTGGCGCACCTAACATCACTACTATCAGCTTTTTACCGTCTCTTTGTGCAACAACCGAGGTGGTATAGAGAGCATCGCCGGTATAGCCGATCTTTACTCCCTCAGCTCCCGGGTAAACTCCCAATAAACCGTTCCAATTATATAGATCAAACTGTTTATGATTGTTATCTGCTGCTAAAAATTCATAGTCTTTTTTAACTACACTTTCTATTAAAGGATAGTTGGTTAATGCATAACGGGTAAAAATAGCAATATCTTCGGGTGAAGAGTAGTGATTAGGGCTGTCTAACCCAATAGCATTATCAAACTGAGTATTTTTTAGACCCATACTTTTAGCTTTAGCGTTCATAGCCTCGATAAATAATCCTTTTTCACCATACTTATTATCTACCCCATCTGCTATTGCCTGGGTTGCATCATTAGCAGAAGTAAGTAAGGCTGCATTTATCAGCTCTTCCAAACTCATTTTTTGACCACTCACAACACCAATCTTGGTCGGTTCCATATCTGCTGCTTTTTGACTGATGGTAATTAATTCATTCTTATCCATTAAGTCTAGGGCGGTAACTACGGTCATTACTTTAGTTATTGAAGCTAAGGAAGTTTTTTTAGACAAGTTTTTTTCTACTAAAACTTCACCGCTGTTAAAATCGACAACAGCATATCCTTTAACCTCATCGTACTCCCCTGACGCCTGGGCAGAAGGCACAAGTATCAGGGAAGACGACTTATTTAATTTGAAAGTGTTAGCTTTTTCTTGTAACTTAGGTATCAGTTTATTTATGATATCTTCACCTTTAGGTAGAGGGCTGACTATACCGGAGATGTTACTGTTTTCAGTAATAATTTTTACACCTAATTTAGGCAGAGCCACCATTAAAAACATCGCCACCATGTTAATTAAAAATATTTTTAGATATCTGATTAGTCTTTCGTTTGTCATAATCTTAATTTAACAATAAACTGTTCAATTTAACGTATTTCCTTTGCCATAACAGTGTTGTTGGCTAAATCCTTATTCCCAAACTTATCGTTTAATACAGCCCATAAATCTTTCCTACCATCATCAAAACCTAAGGCCCATATTCCTACCCCAGCTAGATTCTTTTGTTTAGCAAAATCATATTTATAAGATAAGGATCTTGGGTCATCAATAAAAACCATCTTCCAAGCTCCGGCTATATTTGAATAATAAGCTTTCCAACCAACCTTGCCTTCATTATCCCAACCCTCTCTATAGCCTGAGATACCATCCATTTTAGGGTTGACATCTTCTGAGGCAATTTTATAAGTTTGGGCACGTCCCCGGGTTAAGGTTGTGGCCTTAGTCTGAGGTTCACCGTAAATTGCATAGTTATAACCATACCAGGCACTGCCTAAAATTAACTTCTCAGCGGGCATCTGTTGCAAAAAATCATTAACTGCAGTTGAGACATCATACCAGTACTTACCTGAAGCATAACCGTATAAAGGAGAGGTTGGGATTACCTGGTCTGAGCCTGAATAACCAAAGTCATAAGCCATCATAAAGACTTTAATATCCAGTTTACCTAAGGCTGCAATATCATAAATCTTTGGTTCTTTAATAGCTGAAGCATATACTGCTATAGAAACTTTGGAATCCGGCACTTCCTGGTGCATTTTATCGGTTAAGTTGGCAATAAATTTGGAAAATTTGTCTCTATATTCCTGACCGGGATCTCCAGAGTATTCAAAGTCAACGTTGATTCCGTCAATTCCCCGGTTTTTAACCTCAGCTACTACATCATTAATAGCCTTATTTTGAGCCTCAGGATTGTCCATTAAGGCTCTGATTTCGGCGTTATCCATTTGAGTAATGGTTAAGACTACCCTAGTTCCATAAGAATGAGCTTTTTTAAAGATTCTGGTGGCTTCCTCACTCTTAAAGGTCTGATAAAAGGCACCGTTCCGGTCTAAATTACCTGATCCATCTACATCAACTCCAAAATAGGCCATAGTGGTTAAAACATTAAAATCAACGTTATCTAATTTATTAAATGTCCATTGCGGAGCAAAACCAAAGACTTCTTTAGTATTTTTGCCTTCACTTTTAGTTAAAGGGCGCAAAGGGGTAAGCGGTGAAACTAGAGGGGTAAAAATTCTTTCTGCCGGACCAATTGCATTAAAAGCAATAACTGCAATTAAAATAACATCCAAAATTGCAGCAAAACGGTATTTTTGGGATTTATTTTTAAAGATATAGTTTAAGAATCTAAGTTGAGGAAACGCCTGGTGGAAGCGAACGTTTAGCTTTAGAAGAGTCTCTCTGATATCACTTTCGATATCTTCAACGATCTCGCTTTCGCTAAAGTTTTTCTGGATTTTTTTAAACAAGTTTATTACTCCAGAAAGTTGTATTGGGAAGTGGTTTCTAAGTTTGGTCTTAAAAATCATCAAAGCAACTGTTAAATTCCAAAATGCAAGTTTGAGGGGGAATTAAAACTTGCATTTAGATAGTTGCGGGCGCAAGACTAACAAAAGTTTAAGGGTTTGTCAAATTTGTGTAAGCTATATCTGGAGCTATTTGTAAGGATTTGGTAATTTTAACTTATAGTAAAAAAAGGTGTAAGAGCAAGCACTTTAGCCTCAACTTAAAGCTATTTTTTTGGTCCGTATTGTTGTTTGTAATATTCCTGATATGAACCATTTTTAACATTTTGCCACCAAGACTGATTATTTTTATACCATTCTACTGTTTTTTCTAACCATTCATTGAAACTATATTTAGGTTCAAAGCCCAACTCATTTTTTATCTTTGACCAATCAACAACATACTTAAAATCATGCCCTAATCTATCTGTTACAAACTCAATATTTTGTTCAGGATTTTTACCCAAAAGTCCACAAATTAATTTAACTACCTCTAAATTAGTAATTTCTTCTGTCATTCCTCCCACACAATAAGTTTCACCGGATTTACCTTTTTCTAAAATAGCCTCTATAGCTCTGGCATGATCTTCAACATATAACCAATCCCTGGATTGATCCCCCTTACCATAAATAGGCACCTTTTTACCCTCCAAAAGGTTGGTAATAGCTAAAGGGATTAATTTTTCTGGAAACATATAGGGACCAAAGTTATTTGAGCAATTAGAGATAGTATATTCAAGGTTATAAGTTTTGCCATAAGCTCTGACTAGATGGTCAGAACCAGCTTTTGAGGCAGCATAAGGACTATTAGGAGCATAGTTAGTATTTTCATTAAACTTTCTATCCTCCCCTTGCTCTATAGCTCCAAAAACCTCATCAGTAGAAATATGGTGAAATCTTTTAACTCCTGTTTTTAAAGCAGCATTTAATAACACCTGGGTACCTAAAACATTAGTCTTAATAAAAGTACTGGGATCTAAAATAGATCTATCAACATGAGATTCAGCAGCAAAGTGGACTACAGTCTCAAATTCCCCTCTTTCAAATAAATCATTTACCAAAGCCACATCTGTAATATCTCCATGGAAAAACTTATAACGGTCAGAATTTTCTAAATCTTTTAGGTTTTCTAAATTCCCAGCATAGGTTAAAGCATCTAGGTTATAGATAATATCTTCAGGGTGATTTTGATGGAAGTAATGAATAAAATTAGATCCGATGAATCCGGCACCACCTGTTACGAGAATCTTAGCCATACTCAATTATTTTAGCACAATCATATTCCAGATCTGCAGATTCATGAAAGTATTAACTTCTTTTTCATTTAAAAAAGCTAACTCCACCCTATTTAATGTAGCCAAGGTCAGTTCTGGATATTACATTACATAAGCTGCCAATACATCTGCTGAGAGGTGCTTCAGAATAAAAATTATTTCGGAGGCTGATAATCCATTCCAAATAGTTACCTGGTAAAGAAGTTGAAAGGTGGATAAATCAAAGTTTAAATCAAATTCGTTACCTACCCTAGCAATTGTTCCCACATGAGGCGAGAATCTAGCCACTGCTGAGGACGAATAATAGGCAGCTCCACCAATAGAAGTACGAGAGCCTGAAGGTGTGATGTCTGTTTCATAGACAATATCATCAATTATTACCAGGTCAATGTCTTTCATATCC
>DAHXOS010000045.1 GCA_027364775.1 bacterium | reverse complement strand
GTTTTAGAAGAAGAGGCACTCGGATTTAGCGTGGAGCATAAAATAGCCGTAGGTGAGAATACAGGTACTAGAATAAGTGATGTACTTAGAGAAGTAAGTACTACTAATAAACCAAGAATGAGTGCTAAAGAGAGGTTTTATGCAAATGCCGATTATGTACGTGGTCAAAAGAACAAAGCTGATCTAAAAGCTCAGTGGGATAAGGAAACCGAAGAATTAAGGCACATGTTGAAGTTTAAAGTTGAAAATATAGCAGGTGATTTACTTGGTGAACCTAACAAAAGATTGTCAAACGGCAGAGAGCTAAGATACGGGGAACATGGAAAAATAGCAGTACGTATTAAAGGAGAAAAAGCCGGAATGTGGCATGATTTCAGTAGTGATAAGGGGGGAGACTTATTTAGCCTGGTAACGCATGTAAGGGGAGGAAATTTTAAGACGGCAGCCGAGTATTTACGTGGAGTCATCGGTATGGAAAATACAGGTAACTTGCAGTTAGTACATGATCATAACAGTAGCGATAAATATGCAAGTTATCAAAAAGCCAAAAAGTTCGAAGAGAAACTGGAGAAACAGAAACTAAAAGCAACATCTAATTTGCAGGTGAGAGCCAAGGAAATCAATCACAACAATGTTGCTTATCGTTATTTGAGGGAAGAGCGGAGTATTACCTGTGATTTAGGTAGTGATATCAAAACAGCAGGTGTATATGAAAGAAGTGTAGGTAAGAGTTTTCCGGCCGTTATAGCCTTTGCAAGAGATGAGAGCGGTAATATTACGGGGGGACTACAAATATTACTTGATAGTAAAACCGGTAATAAAGCTGAGATTGATATTCCGAAGAAATCTTTTGGTCGGATTAGCGGCTCTTTTGTAGAGGTGGCAAACCCCGAGAAAGCTAATATTACTATTATAGCCGAAGGACTAGAAACTGCGCTTTCAGTTAAGCAGGCACTTAGTGAGCATAGCGAGAAGAAAGGTGATACAGAAGCGGTGCGGATACTATGCTCACTTGGAATAAGTAATATCAAAAATTATAGGGCAAGGGAAGGAGAAAAAATCATCATAGCAGCCGATAATGACGGTCATGATTCCACAACTCATAAGACAATTGAAAATGCTAGCTTTAAGCTTAGCTCTAAAGGTGCATTTGTAGAAATAGTCCGCCCAATTAAGGTGGGTGATTTTAACGATATATTAAAAGATAGAGCCTTAGGAGAGAAAGAAATTCAAAATAGCTTTGAAAATGTGCTTGCAAGCTACAGTGCCGTTACTTTGACAGAATATCTTAGCAGGAATAAAGCTGCATACCAATTAAGTGATCAGGAAAAAGAAAACCTTGCCTATATTCAAAAATATGATTTACCTGAAAAAGATATAGTAGAGGCTTACCGCAGAGACAGGACTTGCGGTATGTTAGAACTTGAACAAAGTAAAAAATCGCTGGAATTGGCAGCAGCCTGTTATAAGCAAAACAAGGAGATGTTACTTGAGGCAAAAAATTGGGGATATAAAGCAAGTGAAGCAGGAATAGTAAAATCTTTGGTAGGTGTTGACGCTGAGGATGCCAAGAAACACTGCATGGAAATTAGGGATAACCAACTCCTTGGATATCTGGAACAGAATATTAGAGAATTTACAAAGCAAAAGACAGGCAAATATGATATTGAACTAATTAAGCCGATTGTTCTTGCCGAACAAGAGTTTTTAAAGGAAACATACGAAACATGTAAAGCTTTCAGAGGCAAAGAAAATGAAGATTTTGAAGTGCCTCACAGTCTGAGATCAGGTCAGGTGATCTCCGAGCAACCTGAACTTTTAAAGAAGGTATTTGAGGTAGCGGATTCTTTATATCAAAGTGGCGGGCAATCAGAAATCAATATAGCACGTAATATGTCATCCGTGAATGAGATGGATGTACTACATACTATCCTGGATAGAGAAATGGAATCTTACAACGTATATGATTATCCAAAAGAGCTTGCAAAAGAGCGTTTGCATTCCGATTCTGTAGATAATGCATTAACGGCAATAGAAAAAGAACAGGATTACTTAGCTAGCTTGGATAGTAATCTAAATCATTATAGCTGGGATGAGAAGTTGATAGAAAAAGTCAAACTGGCCTCTGATCAAAAAGGCAGTAAGTGTTTTGAGGCTCTTAAAACCGCTACGTATCAATCATTGGAAAGCCAAGTCAAAACTGAGTATGAGCTACTTGACAAGTTAAAACAGACAACTGACCTGAAGGCAAGCTATACCGAGATTGATAAACACATAGAGGTACATAATATCAATACTACCTTAAGAGGATTTATGGAGGAGAAACAAACTGCTAAAACTCCTGATGAAGTAATAAATATTATCAGTAAGGAACAGGAGTTTTTGGTAAGTTTACGTAATAATATAAAATACCCTGATGAGCATCAAGATTTGCTAGCCAAGTCTGAAATAGCAAAAAAACTCCAAGAAGAAAAAATGATTGATAAATTAGGGGGTGCTACAAAAGAAATTATAAGCTCGGGAATTAAGAATGAAAAAACATTGATGAAAGAGTTAAAAAATACCTCTGATATTCAAGTAACTTATCAAAAACTCGATAAAACCATAGAAGCACACAATATCAATGTTAATCTTATGAAGATCAAAGAAGAAAAATATAACGCCAAAACTCCGAGGGATGCATTAAGAGCTGCTCATAGAGAGCAGCAGTTCTTAAGTAGCCTTCATGGTAACTTACGTCATCAGGATCATAATATAGAGTTACTGCATAATATCAGTAAAGCTTATCAATCAGAAACAAATAAGGATATGGATCGCTTACGTGAGGTGGCAATTTATGGCTATAAGAGTAAAATATTTTCAGAGCAGGAATTAACAAAACATTTTAAATCTGATTGCAGCATTGGCGAGTTGCATAGAGATTTAAGTAAGATCTGTCATAATCATCATACAAATATAATTAACAGGCATTTAGATAAATTGCACGATAATTTAAGCGTTCGCCATGATGGTCACAAGTTCGAATGTCCGATAAAATATTTAGAACATTGGAAGAATAATGTAGATCATAATTTACTACCTATAAAACAGATAAACCAGATAATAAAACAAGAACATAATCGACAACACGAAATGGAACATTCATACACTATGGATATGTGATTTTGAATGAATTTAATATGTAAAAGTAAGCAGGAGTTGTTGCTCTAGTTGGTGTTAAGTTGTCTCTTTAATTTAAAATGCTTTGACATAGTTTAACAAAAGTAATACAATGTATTTATACTTAATACATAAGTAAATGGGTTAATTATGAGTACAATTACAGCTAGAATACCTGATGACTTAAATGCAGCACTAACAAAAGTTGCCAAACAAACTGAGAGGTCTAAAAGTCATATTATCCTTAAAGCAATTCAAAGCTATGTCTTGGAATTACAGGAAGATATAGAAGATTATAATGATGCTGAAAGAATATTAGCACAAAACAATCCTACTTATTCTTTAGAAGAAGTTATGAAAGAGCTAGGGTTTGAAGACTGGAAAGAAAAAAATGACTAAGTGGCAAATTAAATTTGACGAAATTGCAAAGAAAGAATTAAGTAAATTAAGTCATCAACAGCAATCTTTAATAAGGAACTACTTATATATTAGAATAATAAGTTTAGAACATCCTAAACTTACTGGTAAAGCGTTAAGTGCTAATAAAAAAGGATATTGGCGTTACCGAGTAGATAAATTCAGGATAATTTGCAAAATAGAGGAAGATAAGCTTATAATTTTGATAGTTAAAATAGCCAAACGTGATGTTGTTTATGAAGATTAATTTTAGATATTGAAAGTCAC
>DAHXOS010000106.1 GCA_027364775.1 bacterium | reverse complement strand
CCTACAGGGTTGGAAGGTGAAACCAGCGATGAAGCTTAAGTCGTCCGGACTGAAAAGTCCCTGCGACCTGATAAAGTAATTTATCAGAAAAATCCGGCTGAAATCGGTGAAGTCCTAGTTGACATTCGGGTTAATTTTGGTTAATTTGAATGTATAGGAGAATACCGAGGGAAGTCTGCGGTGCTTAAACAATACACCAACAGTAATTGGCTTAAAGATTTAAAGAAGGGTCTAGATCTATCTAGTATCCAAAGAGATGTCCTAATAGGAACGGTTTTAGGAGATGGGTCATTAAAGATCTCTCGTTCAGGTAAATCAGCTCAACTACAGATTTGTCATTCTTTTAAATCAAAAGAATATGTTTTTTGGAAACAACAAATCTTTAAAGAATGGGTCTTTACAGAACCGAGATATCATAAAATAAATGATTCATTAATCTTTAGAACGATATCTCATCCTTTAATTTTTGAGTATAAACAAGCATTTTATAAAGGGAATATAAAAATTATTCCTCAAAATATCTCTGATATTTTAAAAAGTGCTCTAAGTTTAGCTGTATGGTTTATGGATGATGGTAATGGTTACTTGAAAAATAATGCGTATAGGTTGAGTACTTATGCGTTTGGTTTAGAGGGTAATTTATTACTACAACAATGTTTAAGTAAAAATTTTAATCTTAAAGCAAATTTAGTAAGGGATAGTAAAGGATTTCAACTTTACATTCCTATACTAGAGGGAAATGCCCGAAGGTTTAAGAACCTGATTGAGCAGTATATTATTCCTTGCATGAGATATAAAATTGAAAATCGCAGCCCCGTAGAGACTTATATAGAAGGTACCAAGTAATTTGGAATTAAACTTCTATTAAACGTCGGCCCCTGATATATCAGGGTGAAGATATAGTCCATGCCCTCAGTAATGAGTGGAGTAACATGAACAAGGTATCCGTACCCGAAGGTGCGGATGGATCACCTCCTTTCTGGAGAAACTGACCCGTTTGATGATTCTCTTCCCGTAAGATCAGAGTAAAGCACGGATTGGGTCCACACATTTGGCCTCACGCCAGATGTAAATTCCTAATTGATCATTAGGGAACAAGTTAGATTAGTCTTGTAAAAATATTAATCCCCACCACTTTTTAGAGTGCAAAGAAAAACTCCTCTACTTAGGGGAGTTTTTTTAGTGGATTATTAATAAGTTATCAGATAAGAAATATTTTGGTCATGTCACAACAGCTTAGTTTTTAAGTTTTGGCAGATTAGAGGTTGGTATCAGAAAGATTTGAAACATCAAAATCTGTTTCCGAAGTAGAATTTAATCCGGCATCTATTTGTTTCATTTCATTATCAATATCAGCTTGGGGAGTAGCAGCTTGAGTGGATTGTCTATAAGTTTGGCTATTATCTGTTGTGGGGGAGATATCAGAGGTATTTAATCTTTGATAGACTAAAAATCCTCCTGCTACTAAAGCTAAAACTATTAATAATGTAGCTATAATCTTTGTCATTTTAGTTTGCCTTTGGGCTTGAGCTTGCTTTTACTTTCTGATTTTTTAAGGCTTGTAAATCAGTTTTAACGGTTAGCTTATAAAAAGACCTGACATCCTGGACATCTGAGCGAAAAATTTTAAGCTGAGCTCTGGCAGCTTCCAAAGAAGTTTTAAATTGGCCTTGGGAAGCACCGCAAGTGTATTGTTTGGTGGCCTCAAGCTTTGTGATAAAGGATGCATAATCATCAGTTGACTTTTTAATTTTAGCATCTAAAGTTTTGCCATCTGTTCTAAGTTGAGTGGTGTTGTAACCTTTTTTATCCAACCTATC
>DAHXOS010000104.1 GCA_027364775.1 bacterium | reverse complement strand
CAAATTCTCCATTATCTTTACATCTTGTGATTTTAATCAATTCTCCCTGTTTTTCTTCAACTTCAACTTTGGGATAACTTGCAAAATTTGAGTTTAGGAAAAATTTGTGACTTTTACCAATAAGTTGGGGTGTTTTAAGTTCTATAGCCTCGCTCATTGTTTGCTTTCCCCAATGTGCTAGAAATTTACCATCACCTGCATTCCAAACACCGTGAGCTCCATAGCAATAAGCATAAGCGCCCGCCATCATACTTACCCAATAGGCATATAATTGGTCTTCTGTACCAAAACGACCAGTAATACCTTCATACCAAGGCTCTAAATTAATAAATGGCTTACCTGGATGCTCTTTTGCACTTTCGATAGATAACTCCCAAAGGGATCTACGTGTTGTTTCGGAATGACCAGTTTGGACAGTAACAGCGTCTAAAAGTTGTGGATTATTAACAGCTTCTTCGCTTGTCATATTTGGCAAAACATGAATAAAAATCGGTCTACTAGTCAGAGAAGAAACATGAGTGAGTACACAACTCCATTTATTGCGTCTCTCGGCCTTTTTACCTTCATTTAGCGGTTGGTTAACCAGGTTTATGAGTCTTTTCCCAATATATACCAATCTGGGGTGCAAAAAAGGCATTAAGCGAACTGAATTTAATTCTCCTGTGGTTTTATCTGGTAAAAGCATTTTTTCTTTTCCGATCCCAATATCACTTTCCCCCGTAAGACAATACATAACATTCAAGTCATCAAAATTTTTTACTATTTCACCCCACCAAGCCTTCATTTTCTTTTCTCCTAACCATTCAATTTGTTGCCCCCATGCCCCGTACAAAATAGCTGATAAACCAAGTGAATTAAGGAGTTTAATTCGTTCCCGGGAATATTTTAGATAATCTGGATTAAATTCACCTTTAAAATTCCACGCAGCACCAACCCTACTTGAAGCGTTTAGATTTGCTGGACCAAGCTCTGGAGGGATACCAACTACCATTTGTACAGTGGTAAAACCTTGGTTGGCACGAAGTCTGGCTAATTCCTCAAACCTTTTGTCATCAACTCTCTGAGTAAGGCCATACCACCAGGTATCACATAAAAATCTATCAAAATTAGGTTTTTCGGCTATCTTCACCGCTTTTTTTCTCATATACTAAATTATTTAATATATCGAATCGTATCACTGCATAGCCTAATTGCCAACTTATTGTCTTGGAATAGGACACTATTATACAAATCTCCTTTCTATGAGAGCTGGTAGAAATATTTAAAATTTGAATCTTCAAGCTTGTTCCTTTTTTCTCTCTTGACATAGCAAGCTAAATAAGTTAAAAATCGCTTTACTAAGTTAAGGCTGCCCTAAATACAATGCCTAAAACAAAAAAACAAGCTAAAACTTTAAAAAAACGCACATCATCTGTTACTAAAAGAGATGTAAAAGCAAGTAATAGAATGAATGTACTAAATGAAAATTTAGCTATATTTACAAATAAACTTCCCTCTTTAGATAATCTTCAAACAGATTTAAGAAAAAATCAGAATATTTTAAATTTAATTTTAGGTGGATTCATAGTTATATTATTAGGTGTTTTAGTTTTTAACTTTCTGAATAAGCCAAAAGGTGACTTGGTACCTGCTAACCAAATTTCTGCTAATAATACTCAAACCACCGAACCTAAAGCAGATGTAACTAAAGAAAATCTTCCTGGTCAGTACACAGTAAAAACAGGTGATACTCTTTATTTAGTTGCTCAAAAATATTATGGAGACGGATTTTTATTTAATAAAATTGTAGAAGCCAATAAACTTACTGATCCAAACTTAATTGAAGTTGGTCAAACTTTAACTCTACCAAAAGTAGAACAGGCAACAACAAATACCAACCAGCCAACTTTAAATGCAAACAATGGCAAGCAAAACACCGGATACGTTCAAGGTGGTACAGGAGGTGCTGAAAATCAAACAATCTGGGGTGAAAGAATTACCGGGAGCACTTACACAGTCCAAGCAGGTGACTGGTTATCAAAGATCTCCGGTAGAGCTTATGGAGATATTTATCAGTTTGATAAAATTGCCAAGGCTAATAATATAAAAAATGTGGATAATATAGAACCAGGAACAATACTAAAAATCCCAAAGTAAGTTAAAAAGCAAAATTTTGCTCATTGAGTAAAAAAAGTTCTCTTTTTATTAATTCTTAGATTACATAAAATATGTGATGTAAAAAGCATCCTAATTACAGATTATATATTCAAAGACACTTTGATATAATAGCCAAGGTTAAGCGGTGGTAGTTCAGTGGTAGAATGCCTGCTTCCCAAGCAGGAGGTCGGCGGTCCGAATCCGCTCCACCGCTCCAAAGTTTTGGATTCATTTTTAACAAAGCTTATTATTTTATTAATGAACATCAGCTTCCTTGTATAATATTCTCTAGTACTAGTACCTTCAGCTTCTTCTTTTATTTTTCCATATTCTTCTAAAGCATCTGGGTGAGTTTCCATATAATTCCAAAAAAGAATACTTTCTTTCCAAAAATCTGCATCTTGATTAACCAAAAAAACCTCAACTTCTATATTTTCAACCTTTTTATTCCACCTGACTCTTTCATTTTGATAAAAACTGCCTGGTTCCCCTAAGGACTTTTTTAGTCTCTCAAAATAATTACTAAATTGCTGTAGTGAAACTGGAATATATATGTCTACATCTCCTTTGCCAGATATACCCCACGCGCTAGCACCTTTATGTAGAACAACGGTATCTGTTCCTAATATTGTCAGGATCTCTTCACGCTGTTGCTTAAAAATCTCTTTAACTCTAGGATCGTATGGAATAATTCTTACTTTATGAGAATCAGAAAGGTGGTTCAACCAGTCTTTTTGTTGTTCAGTTAACATTAGCTTCAACTTTTTTCATCTTAAA
Organism: bacterium; assembly: GCA_027364775.1. Taxonomy (GTDB): domain Bacteria; phylum Patescibacteriota; class Microgenomatia; order Daviesbacterales; family UBA10151; genus DAHXOS01. The sequence continues at coordinate 329 of DAHXOS010000104.1, read as the reverse complement.
AAGTATACCAGAAGTATCTGCAGTACATTAAATAACAATTAATATAGTTTATTCAAAATCCTATTAAAACGCATAATGTTTGGCTAAGCAGGAATACTTAAAAGATATTCCCAGAAAAACAAGCACAAATTAGATTATTTGCTATACAGCAAGCTGAAACAATTTTATCAGATTAATAAGTGGTAGAGTTCACAATGACCATTTTATTTATAAAAAATACCTTTCCAGATGTTATAATAAATTAGTTGGAGTGGTAAATGTTTTATACCCTCATAGTGTATTTAAGAGTTCGAGGTTGTTATTTTTTAAGATTTGGTATGATATAGTAC
>DAHXOS010000092.1 GCA_027364775.1 bacterium | reverse complement strand
CCTTTAAACAAATTAAAAAATAGTATTTACTCATTATCTAGTCCCATAGTGATTATTGACAAGAAGATAAGATTTTGTTTTAATATTTTTATGTTTGAAAAAACCTTTACATCTTACCTGCCAGTGTGCCCCATTGTTTTGGGGAATCTTCACTTGGCTTCTGGGAGGTTATTAAAGGCATAATTTAATATTTAAAAGCAAAATAATCTTACCAGAACCAGCTAAATAGGCTGGTTTTTTAATGCCTGAAAGGATAATAATGAATGTAATAATGTTTTTTAAAGATAATATATACCCCTCTTCTTCTAATTTGTAACCAGGAAATTTGACTTTCTGTTTAAAGGTATGATCTCATAGTTAGGTGCACAACTTTTTAACTGATGAGCAGGTGTTAATTTTAAAACAGGCTCACAGAACGATTAGAGATAAAAAATTAGCTGATAGAATTAAGGCTATACTTTCTCTCAATACTGGATTTGATTATGTCCAGGTGGCTCAGATTCTGCTTTTGGATGAGATTACTCTAAGAAGATATGTGGAGAAGTTCCAGAAAAAAGGCATTGATGGACTACTAGAGTTTAAGTATACAGGAGGACAAACAAAACTTACCCTAGCTCAGGAGGAAGAGTTAAAAAGTTATCTTCAGGAAAATACCCCTAGGATAGCTAAAGAAGTAGTGGGATATGTCAAAAAGCAGTATGGTATGAAATTCTCCGTAATTGGGATAACTAAACTCCTGCATAGGTTAAACTTTACCTACAAAAAACCTAAAATAATTCCTGGTAAAGCAGACAGGGCAAAACAAGAACAATTCCTGCAAACTTATCAGAACATTAAGGGCAAGCTTGGCCTTCATGATGAGATCTACTTTGGTGATGCTACCCACCCTGAACATAATACCAAACCCTCCTATGGCTGGATATTAAAGGGAAAAGCTAATGATAAATTTATCAAAACTAATACCGGTAGAGAAAGATTAAACTTAAATGGGGTATTAAATCTCAAAAATCATACAGCCTTAGTGTTAGAAGAAGAAACCATTAATTCAGAATCCACTGTTAGATTACTGGAAAAGTTAAAACAAGCCCAACCTAAAGGTAAAATCTACCTCATCTTAGATAATGCCAGATACCACCACTCTAAATTGGTTAAAGCCTGGTTGAAACAGCATAGAAGGTTTAAGTTGATCTTTTTACCTCCATACTCCCCCAATCTGAATCTCATTGAAAGGCTTTGGAGATTCTTCCACCAAAAAGTTACCTGGAACCATTACTTTGAAAGTATCGAGGAGTTTAGAAAAGTTACCCTGAAATTCTTCCACAACCTTAACAGACACAAAAAGGAGTTGGAGACCCTTTTAACTGATAGTTTTCAACTGGTTCCCATTCAAAAGTTGCAAACCTGAGTTAGAGGGGTATATCTTCATGTTGTATCTTCTCCGTCAATAGTGATAAACTCACCCTATCAATTAGCACATCGTCATCAATAATTATTAATAACCCTGATCGAGTTTGACGATGAATTTCATTAACCGCTCGTGATTTACCCTTTGCAAAATTTGTGGTATGAATAACCCTTATATTAGGATTATTTTGGTAGAGCTCTTTGATTCCCTGATTGGGTTTCCCGTTTAAACAAATAAAAATATGAAACTGTTGGATTCGAAGTGAATTTACACTTGCAATAATTGATTGAACGGTTAGATTCAGAACTCCAAGAGAAGAATTGTATGAGGGTATACCAAAAGTTATATGATCTTTTTTTCTATCCATTTCTTTATCTCCTCTATAGAGCCGTTTAATTCATAGCCTTCGACATTTTGCATATCGATTAATTGAGTTATTCCTGTAAGTCGTTTTTTGGATAAATCCTTATTATCAAAGCTAGGAGTAGCAAATTCTAAATTAATAATTGGATTTAGACAGCTTCTGATCGTTTGAGTTATGTTATTATACAATTGCAGTTTAATATCAAAATTATTCAATTTTACTGTATAAAAAGGAATATCATTTAATTGTATCAAGCATAAATATTTGAGTTTTGCCTTCTTGGGCTTCCTTGTTTTAGGAAAATAATACAATTTGTTAGTAGATGAACTTAATACAAACTTGCCTCTCTCTGAATCCGAAAATATTTCAGATTCAGCTATATTTTTTCTAAGAGATATCGCCCTATTTCCACCTAGGAATATACCGCTTTCTAAATTTAATAATAGTCTTTCATCAGAAAAATAACTTAAATTATTATCTTTTGTTAATACTGAGGTTAGTGTTGACTTACCTGACCTCTGTCCTCCTAATAAGATCAAGCCCTTTCCAGAATTACTAACAGCTGCAC
>DAHXOS010000087.1 GCA_027364775.1 bacterium | reverse complement strand
AAATTAAAACTATTCATGCCAGTCAAATTTTAGATTCTAGAGGTAACCCTACTGTTGAGGCTGATGTAATTTTAGAAGATGGCACATTAGGTAGAGCTGCTGTACCTTCTGGAGCCTCCACAGGCTCAAATGAAGCTTTAGAATTAAGAGATGGTGATAAATCATTCTATTTAGGTAAATCAGTTTTAAAAGCGGTTGAAAATGTAAATACTAAAATTGCAGCCGCTTTAGTAGGAGAAGACTCCCTAGAACAGGAAAAAATTGATCAAATCATGATTGATTTAGATAACTCAGATACTAAATCTAATCTTGGAGCTAATGCAATTTTGGCTGTATCTTTAGCAAATGCCAAAGCTGCAGCACTTTCTCAAAAAAGAGAGTTTTATGAATATGTCTCATACCTTACAGGCAATATTGGCAACTTTTTACTCCCTTTGCCTATGATGAATGTTATTAATGGTGGAGCTCATGCAGATTTTGCATCAGATATTCAAGAATTTATGATTTTACCAATTGGTGCAAACTCTATTTCTGATGCAATTAGAATGGGAGCAGAAGTTTTTTATAACTTAAAATTTGTATTAAAGGAAAATGGTTATGGGACTGCTGTGGGAGATGAAGGAGGTTTTGCTCCAAGAGTTAAAAATGGTAACTCAGAGAGCTTAGAAATGATTGCTGAGGCTATCAAAAAAGCTGGATATAAGATGGGAGAAGACTTTTTATTTGGATTAGATGTAGCAGCATCAGAACTTTATCAAGATGGCAAGTATAGGCTAGCAGCAGAGGGTAAGGAACTTACATCTGATGAGATGGTAGACTGGTTAGTTTCACAAACAGAAAAATATCCTATTGCTTCTATTGAAGATGGTTTAGCAGAATCTGATTGGGAAGGCTGGGTTAAATTAAATCAAAAAGTTGGAGAAAAAATTCAACTTGTTGGTGATGATTTATTTGTAACTAATACTAAATTTATTCAAGAAGGTATAGAAAAAAATGCAGCTAATGCTGTCTTAATTAAAGTAAATCAAATAGGCACTTTAACAGAAACTATCCAAGCTATAGAATTGACTAAAAAGGCAGGCTGGAATTCTATAATTTCCCACAGATCAGGAGAAACAGAAGATACAACTATTGCACATTTAGCAGTAGGTTTAGCTACAGGTCAGATTAAGACTGGGTCTTTATCTAGAACAGATAGAATTGCAAAATATAATGAGCTTTTAAGAATTGAAGAGAGATTAAAAAATGATGCAAAATTTGCAGGAAAAGAGGCTTTAGAAAAATAATGGCTTATTTAATTTTAGCTAGACATGGTATAACCAACTGGAATGCTGAGGGTAAATGGCATGGAATAACAGATATTCCAATTAATGATCAGGGCCGTGAAGAAGCTAGAAGAGCTGGTGAGAAATTAAAACATTTAAAGATTGATAAAGCTTACTCATCTGAGTTGACTAGAACCAAACAAACCTTAGAAGAAATCTGTAATACTTTAGAGATCTCTTGTCCAACAAATACTACCCCTGCTCTAAATGAAAGAGACTACGGTATTTATACTGGTAAAAATAAGTGGCAAGTAAAAGAAGAAGTTGGGGAAGAAGAATTTCTAAAGTTAAGAAGATCTTGGGATCACCCTATCCCAAAAGGAGAATCCTTAAAAGATGTTTATAATAGAGTTGTTCCTTTTTATGAGGAGGTTATTTTAAAAGACTTAAAAAAGGGAAATAATATCTTAGTTGTTTCCTCAGGTAATACTTTAAGAGCATTAATAAAACATATTCAAAATATTTCTGATGAGGAAATTACTAAATTTGAGTTGGGTTTTGGAGAGGTATATGTATATGAATACCAAGAAGATGGTGGTAATATTACTTTAAGGGAAACTATTAAAGGAGACCTTAAGTAATAATGAAGATTGCTTTTTTTGAGTTAAAAGACCAGGATAAAAAGGATTTTTATACTAAAACTTTAGAGGGTCATGAGCTTTTTTTCTCAGACCAGATTCTAGATAAAACAAGTATCCCAGATTCCCAAGATTTTGAAGTTATCTCAATCTTTGTAAAATCCAAAATTGATCAAAAAGTAATTGATGCCTTTCCAAATTTAAAAATGATTGCTGTTAGAGCTACAGGCTTTGATAATGTTGATATTGAATATGCAAAACAAAAAAATATTGCAGTTGTAAATGTACCTGTATATGGATCACATACTGTTGCAGAATTCACCTTTGCTTTAATGCTTACATTAACTAGAAGAGTAAAAGAAGCTTTAGTAAAAGAACAGACAGATTTTAATTACCAAGGTTTAAGAGGAGATGATCTTTACCAAAAAACTTTAGGAGTTATTGGTACGGGTAAGATTGGTTTAAATGTTATAAAGATTGCAAAAGCCTTTGAGATGAAAGTTTTGGCTTACGATGTTTTTAAAAATGAACAGGCCCAAAATGAGTTAGGGTTTGAATATGTGGAATTGAACAATTTGCTGGGCAATTCAGATATTATTACCTTGCATACCCCTGCAACACCGGAAACAAACCACATAATAAATAAAGACAGTATTAATAAGATTAAAAGGGGGGCTATTTTAATTAATACAGCCCGGGGTGTCTTAACTGAAACAGATGCATTGATTCAAGCTCTAGATACAGGAATTCTAAAAGGCTTAGGGATTGATGTTTTAGAAGAAGAAAATACATTAAATGAATCTTTCCAGGCTTTTAAATCTCATCCTTTAGCTAATATGAAAAATGTGATCTTTACTCCTCATATGGCTTTTTATACTAAAGAGGCAGAAGATAATATTCAAAACACCATCTTAGAGAATATCCAAAGCCTAAATTCTTCAGAAGTTAAAAATAAAGTTAATTAGCTCTTCCCTCTACTTAACTTTTTAGTTATACTAAAATTGATGGATTTTCAAACCCTACTGAATGGTGATCTAAGGACTATTCTTCAAACAATAGGCTATTTTGGTATCTTTACCATGATATTTTTAGAATCTGGAATGTTAATTGGTTTCTTTTTTCCTGGTGATTCAGTTTTATTCACAGCTGGATTTTTAGCTTCTCAGGGATTTTTTGATATTAGGCTATTAATTATCGGCACATTTATTGGAGCAGTTGTTGGAGACAGTATTGGTTATTTTATTGGACATAAATTTGGCAGAAAATTATTTGATAAAGAAAATTCATTACTGTTTAGAAAAGATCATCTTTTAAGAGCTGAGCAGTTTTATAAAAAACACGGTGGTAAAACAATAATCTTAGCTAGATTTATACCTATAATTAGGGCATTTGCTCCAGTCATTGCCGGAGTAGGCTCAATGAATTATCCTACCTTTCTTTTTTATAATATTTTTGGCGGAGTTCTTTGGGCAATTGGGTTATCTTTGGCAGGATTTTATTTAGGATCTCTAATTCCCAATGTAGATAAATACCTTTTACCAATAATTGGTTTAATTATCTTAATTTCTATTTCTCCTGCCATTTATCATGCTTTAAAGAATAAGAATACTAGAACCCAGCTTTTAAAATTACTTCATTTAAAATAAACAGATTTAGAAAATTTCTAATTTTCTGCTAAAATTCCTTTTATGTTAACTATAGTTCCAACACCTATAGGTAATTTAAAAGATATAACTTTAAGGGCAATTGAAGCTCTTAAAAGTTGTGATGCCATAATTTGTGAAGATACCAGAAGAACTGGATTACTTTTGCAACACCTACAGATTCATAAACCACTTTTAGTACTAAATGATTTTAATGAGTATAAAAATATTTCCTCAATTATTAAGAGATTACAAAATGGGGAAAATTTGTGCTTGGTTTCTGATGCAGGTACACCTTTAGTCTCTGATCCGGGTTTTAAATTGGTTAGAGAATGTCTAAAGGAGAATCTTAATTTAGATTCTCTCCCTGGCCCATCCTCTATAACTACTGCTTTAACTTTATCAGGCTTACCTACTGATAAATTTACTTTTGTTGGTTACCCACCAGACAAACCGGGACACAGAAAAACTTTTTATCTAAAAATTAAGGAATCTTCTGAGTTACTTAAAACTACAATTATTTTATTTATTGCTCCTTTTAAATTAAATAAAACTTTAAGTGAAATGAAGGATGAATTTGGAGATATTAATATTACTCTTGCCAAAGAACTTACAAAGTTACATCAAGAGGTTAAATCACAAGAAATCAGTATGTGGCTGGAAGAGTTTAAGAAAAAAACTCCCAAAGGTGAGTGGGTAGCATTATTTAATTTAACCGCAAATGTAGACGACGGCTTTCTAAAAGATGTAAATACTCATTAATTGAATAAGCATTGTTTCGATCAACAGAGATACCATAAATTCCCTTATCAATCAAAAATATTAATAATTCATCATTAGTAACTAATTTTCCTGTAGCCAAAACCGGGATTTTAGACTTATGTAAAATTTTAATACCATCCTCCAATAATTTTATTAGCGCTTTAACTTGTTTTTGATAAAAAATACTTTCCTGTGCGCTCGGATCAAAACCATTTACCCAACTTGCCAGCTCATCCAAATTTAAAATTACCCCATCAACTCCGGCTATTAAATATTCTTCCAAATTAACTATATTTTCTGGAGTTGATAACTCTAGCCATAATTTTAAACTACCTTTCCTATTTACACCTAATGCTGCTAAATCTCTTTTTATCTGTAAAAGTTCATTGGAAGATCTAACATAAGGAATTGCCAGATGGACATTTAAAAGTTGCTTCTTATTCCTGGCAAATAAGAAATTATCTACTTCCTGTTTTAATAGTTTCTGGTCATGGATTAATCTTAAAGACCCCCTTAAACCACCAAACATTTCTATATGATCTGGTAATTTATAAATTACCGGAATATGATTAAATGACGAACTAACTTCTACTAGGTGCCATAATTTTTTTTCTTCATCCAAGAATTTATCTGCAGCTATAACTATCCCATCTATATTTTTATCCAAATTTAAACTTTCATCTAAATTTAAAAAAATCTTTGTGGCTGTAGAATAGCTTAATTCTGTATATTTTTGTAAATCTTTTACCTCTTCCTGCTTAAAACTGTCTCTAGGATACTCAGTAAAAGGTTGGATCCTGACTATTTTAGTATCCTTATCTACAATCCAATTATAAACTTGAGGAAGAACTAATCTTTTATTGGCTTTTTTAACTAACTCTGCTAATTTTTGCTTCTGGTTCTCTCCTAAGCTACCCTCAATGATGTTAATAACTGCCTCATTTTTAGGATAATGATAATAAGCATTACCTAAAGCTGTAATTTTATCAGTAAAAAATATTGGTTGAGCTGTTAAATTAGCAGTTATATTTTTATAAAAACCACCTCCCCAAATTCTGTTTCTGATCTCTGTAATCCACTTTTCTAGCAACGATAACCAAATTTTTTTAGGATCCAGATTTTTTGCCTGGAGCTTTTGAGCTAATTCTACCGGGATAGGAATCTTGGCAATTTCTGATCTAATAATCTCCAATTTTTGTTCAAAGACTTCTTTATCATGATAATTAAAATATTCTAAAATTGTTTTTAATTTAAATTCAGGTGGAGTAATAATTAAGCCTGAGGGAACCGGAAAATCATGGTGCTTAAGTAAAGCTAAGTTATAAAGATTTAAACCAATAACAGGTTTATCTTCTTCTCTAACTGATGAAATGGGCAGTACTTCCAACATAAATTTATTCTACAAATTTTATCTTATCACCCACCTGAATATTATGAGTTGAGACAAATCCTGCATTAACCTCTAAAACTTTGTTAAACTCAACATTTGCAGTATAAAGTGATAAATTAGTATCTGCCACTCCTTCGGCCGGTGGATTAATATTTGGCAAAATATCTACTATCCGGTCATCGCTAACCCAAATAAAATCCAATGGAATTTTCATCCCTTTCATCCAAAAAGTCGGTTTACCTTTTCTGTCAAAAATAAAAAGCATTCCCCTGCTTGAATCAAGTGAAGTCCTTCCTCCTAAACCCTTTGCCCGGTCTTTTTGATTTGAGGCTATCTCCACTAAAATAGTAGTTTTAATACTACCATTTGAATCTAAAAGAGCCAACCTTTTTGTTGATCCACTACTTTGAACATTTTGCTGTCCCAAACTAACAAGTCCGCTAGTGTTATTTGTACTTTTTCCTAATAGTGAGTTTAAAATTGCAGGGTTTTGAGCCAAGTAAATACCTCCAAAGATTATTACTAATAATACCAGTATTTGAAGTATAAATTGCTTCATATTTTCAGTATATCAGCAGATTAATCTTTCTGCCAAACAATTGGAAAAAAGTAAATTTTACTTGCACTTCCTCCATAAACCTCTATTATTTTCCCTGGCTTCTCTTTGTGCCTCAATAAACTGCTGGGAATATTTAACATCAGGAGGATAAGTTGAAGCTTCTGCATAACCTTGTCTAACCAAGTAATCATTTACAAAAAGCAAACTTCCATCATCAAGTTTAAGATAAACCAATCTAAGCAATCTTCCAAATTTGTCGGTTTCAGAAACATCTTTTTCTAAAATTACCTCTTTACCGGAAATCAGCCTTTTATTTTCATCAGATGCTTCTTTACCAAAACAGCCAACCGGCCTTTTAGGATCTACTGTTTCAGGGGTATTTATACCTACATACCTCAGTTTTTTAACCTCATTTTGATATTCTACTTCTATTGTGTCACCATCAATTACTCTAATAACTTTTGCCTTGTTATTTTCCTGCGCCGATTGTGTAGTTACACTTTGCTGACCCAATACCCGAGGTGATTGTTTTACTTCTGGAGTAGTAGAATTTATAACAAGGGTGGGACTTTTTAAGCCCTGCCAAAATAAAATAGAACTTACAACTAAAGCAAATAAAGCTGTTAAAATTAACCTGATATTTTTACTGCTCATCAATTTTTAAAAACCTGTGTAATCATTAAACCATAAATTCCGGCATCTTCAATGCCTATTCCAATTTTGGAATATTCTTGCGATAAGATATTGGCACGGTGGCCCTCGGAATTCATAAGACCACTATGTGCCACTGGTAAATTTGGAGCATAGGCCAGGTTTTCCCCAATTACCTGATAATTAATACCATTGCTTTCTGCCCTATCTGCAACATTCTTTCCTTGAGAAGAATAATGAGAAAAATATCCATTTGTTAGCATGTCGGCACTTTGTAATCTTGCTATTTCCTGAAGCTTAGGTTCAAAAACAAGAGCCTTCAGACCTCTGGAAGTTCTTTCTTTATTTACTAAATCAATCATCTCCTTTTCCAAAAAAGGATTTGGTTTAAAGTCAGTAGTTTTAAACCCTAAACTAACAGTTTCATCACTTTTAGGTTTTATAGTGAATAAAGTCATTGAGTCCTCGGTTATTGCCCCAAAGACATTCTTTAAAGGAGTTTCTAAACCTTTAGCATAAGATAAAATTGGTACACTAATTTTTGATTGCAAAACTGCCTGTTTAATATTTGGCTTAATTGGAAATGTACTAACCATTACCAAAATTATTGAGATAAAAACTAACCCTCTTAAGACAGATGGTATTGGAGAAAGAAGATTTAAATATTTAGTTATTTTATTATTAGGAAAGTTAATATTATTAAAAATTAGCTGAATAACAATCACTAAAAATGTCTCTATTAAAAACCACAATCCGATAAACCCCAAAACATTGGCCAAAGAATAGGCAATCTTAAAATTATTTTGAAGCAAATTAGCTAAAGAATTATAAAATTTTAAGGATATTATAAAAGCAATTACAAAAGAGCTAAGTTCTAATACCTCGGGAATAAATCTTTTTCCAAATCCTTCTATAAAAAAGAAGATTAAAATTACAATAATCAGCAAATCAACCCAGTTAAATCCACCAATCATAATATAAGTATATTCCAACTAATTAAAAAAAGGGTATGAGGAAAAATTTAGCGGGTACCGTTTAGATCTAGTTTTCTAATCCTGATGCTTTTTGGAGTAACTTCTACTAACTCTGTATCATCTATATATTCCAAAGCTTCTTCTAATCCCATAATTTTTGGAGCATTAAAATGCTCAGAGACTCCCTCACCTTTAGATCTCATATTACTTTGTTGCTTCTCTTTACAAACATTAACACTCATATCACCAGGTCTAGAATTCTGGCCAATAATTTGACCTTTGTATACAGATACTGCAGGACCAATAAATAATATCCCCCTGTCCTGAACTCCTATTAAACCATAAAGTTTAGTGACTCCTGTTTCATGAACAACCAGAGATCCCCTATCTCTTTTTGTTGCAACTCCATTGTCTTGTCTGTATTCTAAAAAGTTACTGGAAATAATTCCTAAACCTCTGGTATCTGCAATAAACTCGCTTCTGTATCCAAATAATTCCTTAGTAGAGATTGTAAATTCTAAAAATACTGACCCATTTTCACTTTGCATATCCTGCAAGACAGCGTGGCGTTCTCCCAGCTTTTGCATAATAACTCCTGAGTATTCTTCTGGAGCTTCAATTAATAATCTTTCATAAGGAGTAAAGGTTTTTCCTTCAATTTGTTTTTCAATAACCTGAGGCCTTGAAACCTGGAACTCATAGCCCTCTCTTCTTAGTCTTTCAATTAAAATTGCTAAGTGTAACTCTCCCCTGCCTGAAACAATCCAATCACCAGATGTACCATCTTCTACCCTTAAAGCCACATCAGTCTCTAATTCTTTATATAACCTCTCTCTAATTTGTCTGGAAGTTTTAAATTCACCCTCTTGCCCTGCAAAAGGAGAAGTATTAACTGCAAAAGTCATCTTTACTGTTGGCTCTTCAATATTTAAAACCGGTAGCGCTAAAGCATTTTGAGGATCAGCTATAGTTTCTCCTATAGTAATATCCGAAATTCCGGAAATTGCAACTATATCTCCTGCTGTAACTTCTTTAACATCTACTCTACCTAAGCCTTCAAAGGTCATTAAAGATGTTAATCTATATTTTTTACTTTGTCCTTCTCTATTGATATGAACCACTTCCTGTCCGGCTCTTATGATGCCGTTGTATACTCTGCCAGTTGCAATCCTTCCTTTAAAATTATCACCAGAAATTGTAGTAACTAGCATCTGTAGGGGTTTTGTTGGATCCCCACTTGGAGAGGGGATAAAATTCATAATTGCCTCAAAAATAGGTGTGATATCAGTCATTTTATTAATATCAGCCTCTAAACCGGCTAAACCCTGTTTACCTGAAGCATAAATAATTGGAAAGTAAGCTGTTTCTTCATCAGCTCCTAACTCTAAAAACAAATCAAAGGTCTTAGAGATAACATGGTCAATTCTAGCATCAGGTTTATCAATTTTGTTAATGACAACAATAATTTTTAAACCCATTTCCAAGGCATGTTTTAAAACAAACCTGGTTTGAGGCATAGGGCCCTCTTTTGCATCTACCAAAAGTAATGCTCCATCAGCCATTTTTAAAACTCTTTCTACTTCTCCTCCAAAATCAGCGTGTCCTGGGGTATCAATAATATTGATTTTAGTGACAGATCCTGAAGCTTTAGAACTTTGACTTTGCTCAGTAAGACTTTGAGTATTAATTGACCGTGTTGAAGGATCCCAATTAACAGATGCATTTTTGGAACACATTGTAATTCCTCTTTCCTTTTCTAGCTCATTTGAATCCATAATTAAATCAGTCCCTACAAGATCTTTATTTAATTGAGTTTGGGTTTGACGAAGTAAAGCATCTACCAAGGTAGTTTTGCCGTGATCAACGTGAGCAATAATTGCAACATTTCGAATATTATTATGCATAAACGCTTAATTCTAACATTTATAGGATAAAAAAGAAAAGGAAAAAGATTACTATTTCTCATTTAGAAGCTCTGAAATAGTTACCAGTTGATAGCCTCTTTTTTTAAGGTAAGGAATAATTTTAACTAAAGCCTCATTTGTTTCTGGTGCAAAAGAACTTCCTTGTAGGTGAAAAACAATTATAGAACCATTTTGAACCCTTGATTCTACAGTTTGAATTATAGAATTAACATCTTTATTAAAACCATCTCCAGCTGCTATATCCCAGTAAATAACTTTTAGTCCTAACTGACTACTTACTTTTAGATCATTCTGGTCATAACAACCTCCAGGAAACCTAAAATATTTAGGAGTAATATTAGTAACTTTTTTAATTGCTTCCTGAGCTTGGGTTATTTCAGCTCCATCCTTATCATCATCTATAAAAGGTAATTTGTAACAATTTTTAGTAAAAGCTGGGTGTGAATAAGAATGATTACCTATCTCAAATAAAGGGTTAGTAGCTAACTCTTGGGCTTCTTTTGGATAAGTCTCTACCCAAAGTCCTGTAAAAAATATAGTAGCCTTAGCTTGTTCTTTATTTAGAGTTTTAATAATATCTTTGTTGTACCAAGATTTGACTATTCCCCGATCCAACATTATTTTCATAGCAGGTGTCATATCAGCATCAAAGGTCAGTGCAACTTTTAATTGATATCTAGATCCATTTTCAATAACCACTGGAGTCTGATTTGGAGGAATGTTTTTTTCTTCTATAATTTGTTTAGGAGAAACTTGGTCTTTATGTAACTGTGGATAAATCAAAAAGTTAAGGTTTTTATACAAAAATATACCTGATTCTACTAAACCAAAAATAGTTAAAACAACAGTTAGAAAAATAAACCAGGTTTTTTTGCGTTTAAGAATATGTTTTTTCTCTTTGATATGTTTTTTCTTTTTGTTAGGCATTAATT
>DAHXOS010000084.1 GCA_027364775.1 bacterium | reverse complement strand
GATAGCGAAATTCAAACCATTAAACCGGAATTTGTAGACTTATGTGAACCTAGGGGAAGTTGGTCCCCAACCGGACTAGAGCAGGGATCATGTTATCATGCCTTGGGTCACCTGACTATGTATGTTACCAACGGAAATCTTCAGCGGGCAACTCAACTTTGCAAAGATATAGTCCCTGAAAAACGGGGTTCTGCTACCTTACAACTATGTTTTGATGGTGCTTTCATGCAAATATTCCAACCACTTGAGCCGGAAGACTTTGCACTAATTAAGGGTAAGGAGCCGACAAGAGAAAATGTAGACAAACTGTGCAGTAGTTTTCCTAAAGCGGAGAGAGCTTCATGTCAATCCGAAAGCTGGCCACTTTTTCGCCAGGAGTTACTTAATCCTGATCAGTTAGTTAAATTTTGCTCAAAAACCGATAACCAATATCAAGACCGTTGTTATAGTGCTTTAATTTATGTCCTTACTGCTCAATTTCAACTTAATACTACTAAAATGAAGGATTATTGTAATAAGTTACCCTCCAATCGACAGGGCATTTGCTATGCAAATACAGCATCAAGATTAATAGAAGTTGATTATCGTAACGCTAAACAGGCAGCCGATTTATGTTCATCATCAGCAGATGAGGTACAAACTGTTTGTTTTAATGAGCTTCTAAAATATTCATCGTATAATTTCCGTGTAGGCAGTAACGATTTTTATCAAATGTGTAATGCATTACCTTCTATTTGGAAAGATAAATGTTTAAATCTAAAGTAGTTAGTCTTCTATGTTTAGAAAGAAAAAAATTGTAAAAATTATTTTAGTTATATCCTTAACAATGATCTTTGTTGAGGGTTCTATCTTATTTCTACCTTATATAAAACAAAGGAAAATTGTTTAAATAACTCGATTGGTTATAAACTATTTCAGTGTCTTAAACCTTATTCCAGGCACTGACAATTAATTTTTTTCCTGAACAGGCTGTAAGTGTGGCAGTAGATTTGAAAAATCAGGGAAAATTAGTACCATGTCATATAGCTTACTCACTATATTGGAGAAGCTAATTTACTTCGAAACAATAATGATCCGTGTAAAGCTTTTATAACCTGTCCATCAAGTTGCGCTTGAATGAAGTATATTTATATCAAGTAAGATTTACCTGAACAACTAGACTACTGTTTTTTAATAATAGTCCATTGATCATAACAAGCTCACTGAATATGCAAAAGAAGTCTTTCAAAGTATGTAAACAAATCTTTCCGTCCAGATTGCTATGATGACAAAATCCCAAAGTTAATGGATAAACCATTGCAAATCTCAATGGAGGATGCATTTACATTCGCAAAAAATATTCAAAGCCAAGATGATCAATATGGATACTGCCACGTTTTAGAACATAAATTAAGTGCCAAAGAATTAAATAAGGATATTCAAAATGGAAAGATATAACTACCCGCTGTCCTTTAGGGGTCTGCTAACGGCTGTCAGCTTGTAGTATTACAAGAGTGAGTTAGGGATGAAAGTTTTTCAGATGAACAACTTGAAAAATTTAAACCAGATTTGGCTTCCCTTTGTGAAGAAAAAGATACTTAGCATCCTACCAAGTTTGAGCTAGCTCACTGTTACCTTGGATTGGGACTTATGTTGATGTATATTGCCAATGGTGATATAGAGAAAGCATTGACCGTATGCGGTGATATTTCAAAAAAAAGATGTTAGAGATCATTCACCTCTATGTTACCAAGGTCTTTTATGCAACTTTATCAGTCTCTTGAACCTGAAGACTTTGCTTGGTTTCTCCTAGAACTAAAAGGATCTTAGTTGTTTCTAATACTGTTAAAGAGACTATACATGATAAAAAACTCTTTGATTCAGACAAAACTATCTTTAAAGCTCCTTTAAATTCTACTGGCATGGCAGATTTAGGTTTCTGGGAGCAAATGATTCTTTCTCCCACCTCAAAATGATCATGCCTCAGAAAAAGCCTCCAGGTAAAGATTTAACTGAAGAAGATAAAACAGCTAACAAAGCTGTTTCTCAAATCAGAGTTAGAGTAGAAAATCCATTATCTTACCTGAAACACTTTAACATCTTAGGTCAAAAATACAGAGGTAGAGTGACAAATCAAGATAATTTAGATCTATCTATGATATTAATATATCTATTCCTTAGGCTGATTTAACAATTAAGTGAAATCAGCGAAAACTGTCTAACGAAGATGGGTAATATCTGCACTTTCAATATTTCTAAATTCATTATTTTGTTTTCCCGAACCACCAACTAAGTACAGAGTACCCTCCACAATTCCTCCAGCTATACCTTCCTGAGAATTTATCATTGGAGACCCTAACTTCCAAGATTTACTTGTCAAATCAAGTATATCTATTCTTGGTGAGGGATTATTGTTTAGTTGCTCGCCTCCAAAAACTATAATTTTATTATCTAAGGCTATCGCTCCTTGATTAGAGAAGATTCTACTTTCTGGTAGTTTAATACTATCCTCTTCCCAAATATTCTTCAAGGGATCGTATATTTGAGTACCCGAGAAACCACAATTAGTTGATTCCACTTTTCCACTCTTACAACCTCCGATCAGATAAATTTTATTATTTACAGTTGCAAATGCAGCATTCCTAACAGGTACAGGTACTTTTGAATCAAGAGTACTCCATACTTTAGAATTAACATCAAAAACCTCAATAGAATCATCACTAATAAACTGTCTCTCCCCAGGAATAGCACTAAAGGTAGATTCTTTCGATAACCCTCCTATAACATAGATTTTCTCTCCTACAACTCCAATCGCCCCAAATACACGAGGTGTTTTCAAGCTGTTAGTGGTTTCCCAACTATCAGAATTAATATCGTATATATCTACTCGATTACTAATTGCTTCTTTTGAAGGAGTTATAGAGTTTACCCCCCCTAGTACATATATCTTATTATTTAGTGCTGCAACTAAAGGAAAAAGTACTTTTATTGGAAGAGGTTTCCCTTCGGTCCATTTATTAGTTTCTGTATTATATATCTCAAGTTTTGTAGAGGCTTCTTCCTTATCACTTAATCCAAAAACATATATTTTTTTATCAACTGTTACAGCAAAGGCATGATCTTTAGGTAGCTTAGGTGGTTCTTTCTGTGACCAATTTAAAACAATTATATTAGGGTCACTACTTATGTTAACTTGTGTAGTAAGTTTTTGTTTATTTTCTATATTCATTTTTACTAATAAAAATGCTCCTATTAGAATTACAAATATAAGTAAAAGTACTATTAAACAAATTGCTAGCCAGTTTCTTGGTTTATTATTTGGTTCTTCAATCATAAAGATAAGTAAAAAACAACTAAGAGGTAGCTTACCTTATTTTAATAGTCTTACTAAAACCGTTTCAAGTCAATGTCCTGGTTTAGGACATAAACTTGACTACCTCACTTCTTTCATTTAACCTTAACTATATGGACTTATGCTAATGTTACATTTTATTAAAAGATATTTATTTCTTCTCCTGTTTGTTATCTTTCTTTTTTTCCCTGCAAATCAAGTTCTAGCACAAATTACCTGCGCAAACCGTGATATGTGGTGGGATTGTAACTATGGAGAAGGATATTATCAAGGATATTATCAAGGATATTATCAAGGATATTATCAAGGATATTATCAAGGATATTACTATGCTGAAGGAGATTACTATGCTGAAGGAGATTACTATGC
>DAHXOS010000071.1 GCA_027364775.1 bacterium | reverse complement strand
TGGAGCGGGATAGCGGATTTGAACCGCTGACATTCTGCTTGGAAAGCAGACGTTCTACCACTGAACTAATCCCGCGCGTAAAAGCTATTTTCCCAAAAAAAAGGATTTATTGCAAGATTAAATCAGTCTACCTGCTTTAATATCAAAAGGAATATGATAAAGTTTTCTTTCTATTCCATAATCTAATCTGTTAGGTATGGAAGTTGGATAATCTAGAGAGATATAATCAGCCTTAGGTCTGTAATAAACACCGGCAAAAGAAAAACCCTTTTCTATCACTTTAAACATTTTATTGATCGCATCATCCAAAGATGTATCAGCCCCAGTAACGGCTACCAAATTAGTATCATAACCTGCATTTATTATTTTTTCTTTATCTTTTAAAGCATCATACATCCAAATATTTTTTTCAAATTCCTCTTTATAATCTATCTGACTATCTTTTAAAATACTGTTGTCATCAAAGTCTCTGTGCAAGTTAAATAAAGTTGTTGAAACTCCTACAGTCCCCATAGTAAAGGGGCTTTTAAACTTTATTATGCTTTCAAAATAGTGGCTGATCGACGGCAATTGCGAAAGCTCAGTAAAGAAAGCATTATACCCAGGTCTATTAGAGCAAAATTCACCAAAATAGATCTTGCCACCTTTTCTGGAAATTAAAAGTGAGGCATCCCAGATGAATAAACCTTTGTGCTTCTTAGCCAGTTCGTCAATAATTGGTGGAAAAGCGATTTCACATATCCTTTCATCCATAGGAACAGGAAATACTAAATCAGCAGCACAACCGGTCATTAACGATAAATTTCCGCTACCTAATTGCTTATTTTCTATATCAATAGTGACTGCCAAAGGAACTCCATCATAGTAAATTTTTTGGGGGGTGATCTCCATCATGTAAGGAATCATCAGTTCTAAAATAAAACCTGATTTTTCATAGCCATCAGGGAATTTTTGAAGAGTTTCTATAATCTGGCTTTTAGCTAGTTCCGGATTATCTGTATCTGGTACAAATGTATGTCCACTTTCATCGTTACCTTTTAAGACCCAAACATCATCGGTCTTTTCTAAGAACTCTATACCATCCTTAATCTTTTGAAATTCCTTCTTTTCACCAATTGCAACCTGAGGATAATTCTTCTTAACAAAATCTTTAGCAGCATCCCGGTCTTGTTCAAATTTATAATCATCTTCAGTTGGGAAATTTCCTTCAAAACCTAACTCTGCAGCCATTTGGGCATATTTAAAGGTGTTATTAAAATCGCAGAAAACAAAGCATTCACTCTTATCCGATACTTCTTTCATCTTTTCAATTAGTTTATCCGCAGGCATTTTGTTTAGCATGCCATTATAGAGTGATAACCTTCTTTTTGTTTCTTCAGGATCTTCAGAGGCTTTCTCATCCTTGGTTACAGTTTCAGATTTCTTCATAATCTCACCAACTAATACTTCATGACCTTCTTGTTGAAGTTTATAGGCAATCGGTAAGCCAACGCCATAAAAAGTGAAGATAAAATACTTCATAGTTTTATAATAGAGCTAATTAGAAAAAAAAGAAATAATCTATCTGTAATATTTCTGATATAATCTTTCTAAGTATGATTGTTGATGCACACACTCATTTGGGTGATAAAGAAGGTTGGAAGGTTGAGGATTTAATTGCTTCTATGGATGAAACAGGCATAGATATGTCTTTGGTAATCTCTGAAAAGCGTTATGCCCCTATTAAGAAAATTTTAGAGCAGGTAGAAAAATATCCCAAAAGACTTAAGGCTATAGGAGATATAAACTTTGAAACTTTAGACATAGACCAGATTAACTATATTCTTAAACTGCTTGAGGAGGATAAAATAATTGGAGTTAAATTTTACCTAGGCTATGAGAATTATTATCCAAGTAATGAAAAGTTGTTTGCAATTTATGAATATTGTCAGGCCAATAATAAACCGGTAGTTTTTCATACCGGTGCTTTAGAAACAGGGGATAGGGGATTGTTAAAATATTCTCATCCTTTAAATATTGATGAAGTTGCACACCATTTTCCCAAATTGAAAATTGTAATGGCTCATATGGGTAATCCCTGGCTTTTGGATTGTGCAGCAGTAATGTCTAAAAATGAAAATGTTTATGCTGATATGTCCGGATATTTTGAAGAAAATGAGCCAATAGAGTATGAAGAGGTTGCAGCATTTATCCAAAGGCTTAAGGCTGCGTGGTTATTTTTAGGTAGTTATGAAAAATTTATTTTCGGAACTGATTATCCGCTTTATTCTCAAAAAGAGTATTTAGAAGCAGTTTTGGCTCTGGATTTAAATCCAAAAGAAAAAGAATTAGTATTATGGAAAAATGCAGCTAAGATTTTTAATCTAGACTTAACTTAATTTTATCTAGTGTTTTTTGCAACTCTTCTCTGGTGGCAAACTTTTCATTTTTAAAACTTAAATCACCAGCTTTATCAATTGGAACTAAATGAATATGCACATGATCTAGATCTAAACCATAAGTAATTGTCCCAATCTTACCTGTTTTGGGATTAAAAGCCTTTTTTAAGATAGTAGCCACTTTTTTCCCAGCTAATATATATTTTTGCAAAAGAGTATCTTCTAATTCATAAATATAAGAATGATGTTTTTTTGGAATAACTAGGGTGTGGCCGGTTTTAATTGGGCTGATTGTTAAAAAAGCTAAAAATTCCTCATCCTCCCAAACTTTATAGCAGGGAATCTCATTTTTAACTATGCAGCAAAAAATACAATCTTTCATTATTTAAAATATAATCTTTTAAACTGGTTTTCTTTTGAACTAAAAATATTTGGTTTAACTTAATAAACCTTAATATAGATTTGTAAAAAAAGCTAAAATCCCTTCAAGTCGGGGTCCAGGGAATTGAACCCTGTACTTCTCGCTCCCAAAGCGAGCGTTCTACCGATGAACTAGACCCCGTAAGGTAAATTTAACATATATCCAATGCTATAGCTAAGAAATTTTAGCTTGTGTAATGATACCTTAGAGTAATTAAAAAATCTAGTTTAGTTGAAGATTTTTAGCAAACAGAAGTTACTTCTAAACAAATAAACAAGCTCAAAATAAGAAAACGAAGAAAGTGTATAGGAGTAAATCTTCTTGATCGATCTAACTATCAATTCGATAACCTACACAGTTTTAAGTGCTGGTGGTGGGACTCGAACCCACAAGGTCTAAGACCAAAGGATTTTAAGTCCTTCGTGTATACCATTCCACCACACCAGCTTCAGAGAGTATTGTAGCAGAATTATAGACTAAATTTAATCCCAAGCTCTTTTTAATTATTTCTTTAGCATAATACATTCAATCTTGTTAAATAAATCAAGAATATTATTTAAGCTAAGATCAGATAAAAAGATAGGTAAACATAGGGTTAATTTTAGTTCAATTTTATTAGCGTTATTAGGATCTGGTAGTGAGATATAGAATAGGATGGTAATACTTTGGTTGCAAAAATTTACAAAAATTTTAAGAATTAATAATCTCTAAAGACCGGTGTCCGGAAGTTTTATCTTCAGAGGTATATTAAAACTTAATTCTAAATCCGCCTAAAGGCGGAATAGCTTAATTTTCTCTTGGTCTTGCTTCATTAACAACAATTTTTCTGCCATTTAAATCAGAATCATTTAGTTTAGAAATAGCTTCCTGAGCTTCTGCGTCATTTTCCATTTCTACAAAACCAAAACCTCTGGATCTACCAGTCATTTTGTCTTTTAAAACAGTAGCGCTATTAACTTGACCAAATTGAGAAAATAATTGACCTAGCTGTTGGTCATCAGTTGCCCAAGGCAAAGAACCAACGAATAACTTCTTAATAAAACTCACCGCCTAACGAAACCGGGAAGATAAGGTTGAAAACTTCAAAACACTAATCACTCACAAGTTCTAAAGCTAATTGTAAGCAATTATCAGATAAAATGCAAATTAAGGTTATTAAGTAACGCAAAAATCGCGCAAACTATCACGCATGACTGTAAAAATTATTTCATAGATGTTAGATTATCAATTACTGGTTGAGGATGTAGTAGGTAGCAGGGCCTTTGCCTTCAGATTTAATTAAACCCTTCTCAACTAAGCCTTTAAGCTTTAATTGAGAAGTTCTTTTAGCAATTCTGAGTAAACCGGCAATTTCTTCGGAGGTAATCTTTTGGCTAGCTAGTAAAAAATCAATAATTTTAACTTCATCTGTATCTAAAAGAGATTGTTCATGACCACTAGCCCGGTCAAAACCCAAAGAGGTAATTACATGTTTAACTTTGCGTGATTCAACTAAAAATCCGGCTACAAAATATTCCAGCCAATCTGTAAAGTCAGGATCAGAACTATAGTGGTCGTTCCAACCATAAGCCAAAGCGTTATAATAATTTTGCCTATTTTTATTGTAAAACTCTTCCAAAACAATCACTCTTCTAAAATCCCAACCATCTAAATAAAGTATCAAATTGGTAAGCAGCCTGGTAACTCTACCATTTCCATCAGTAAAAGGGTGAATATGAACAAACTGAGAATGAAATAGGCCAGCTTTTAATACTGGGTGAAGATTTTTCCCTTGTTCGGAATATAACCAATCCAGAAGCTCCTTCAAAAGTTTTTCTACGTTTTCTGCTTCAGGGCCTTTATAACGCAAATGTTCTTTACCGTGTCCCAATTCATCAACAATAAAGATATCTCCGGGTCTGATATTACCTGTTTTCTGTGGTTCCAAAAGGTCTTTTGTGGTAACTGCATGAATTTTTAAGATCACGTCTAGATCTATTTTAATTTTATTATTAGCCATCTTTTCCATTAATCTAACAGCATTTTGATAATTTTTTACCTCAAGTATGCTTTTATCATCTGCCACTACAGACATTCCTGATAAAACCTTATCAACCTGGTATTCATCTAATTTATTGCCTTCTATAGAGGTGGAAGTGTGAACTTGGCGGATTAATGCCTGACGTTTTAACTCAAGTTCATTAATTGGTAAAACGGGTGAGCGCTCAATGATAACCTTGATCTCAGAAATCTCAGAGATAGCATTTAAGACATCCGGACTAATTGAATACTTAGGTTTAAACATATTTATTAAATTGCTTTAAACAATATAACCATATTATACCATAAATAGCGCAATAATCACGTAAATAATTGCGCATTACCTACTAATAGGCTTATTTTTAGTTCATTTTTGATTTTAATTATCCATACAAAGCATTTAAATAACTAATTAAACTCTTGTTTTTACTTAGGGAAATTGTATAAAGTAGTTATCTATGGATGATGATAAGGTGCAAGATAAAATAGAACAACCTCAAGGTGGTGAGATTCTAATTACCATGGAGGGGATGATTAAGTCAAATATAGCCTTAATAGATAAACTTTCTGAAGAAGCTAAAAAACTAAAAGAAATGTTGGATGATATCTTTGCTAATGATCCAACTTACCAAGAACATCTAGAAAAAGCTAAAGAAGCAACAAAGTTAAAAACAGCTACCAAACAGCAGATTTTAAAACAGCCTCAGGCAGCAGATTTAAATGAGAAGACTAAAGCGATAAAATCTGAAATTAAAGAAGCCCAGTCAGCTTTATCTGACTATCTTCAGGAGTACCAAAGAATGTCAGGAGTAAATGAGATAGAAGGAGATGATGGGGAGGTTAGAGAAATAGTCTACACTGCAAAATTAGTCAAAAAATCCTCACTGTTTAGATAAGTTATGGAGAATTAAGCACTTGGTCTTCAATAACTTTATCTAATTTAGTTTTTAGACTATCTATTATAAATTATAGTTAATTTTTACCTGCTTAGAATTTTATGTAAATTTGCCTAAATTACCTCAAAATACTTTTATATATGTTAAAATTACCAAATATCTTGCGGGATCGTCTAACGGCAGGACGACAGACTTTGGATCTGTCTATCATGGTTCGAATCCATGTCCCGCAGCCCGTTTTTATCTTTCTGGTACTTTTTGATTGCATCAAAGATCAAATTGAACCTAAATTGGAGTTTTTTCTCGAGTAAAGAGAGGTTCGAAAATACAAAATTAGCCAGGTACTGTTTTTCCTCTGGATTTCGAACCCCGTAGATTTGACCAGCTCTTTCAGCCACATCTAACACCAAACAGCCAAAGTTCTTATAAACATCATCAGCTTTACCATGTCTTTTGATTTGTGTTTCAATATCTTCCCTTTCTGAAATAAATTCTTTATCCATGTACTATTATACAGATTTTTATTAAATTTTTTTTGCATTTTCTTTAGTAATTTGAGACTAAAAAGGGTTAATAATAGTGTTTTGAGGTATTTAAAAGTAAACAGAAGTTTACCTTTTTTTATAGTGTTGCATATGTTGCATTTTTAAAAAATCTACACCTCTTTTTTATAGTGTCGATTTTGCCGATTTTTATGCTCAAACCTTCTTTTTTTATACTGTTGAATTTGTTGACTTTTGTGCCTAAAAGAGTTTATTTTTGATTAATTTTGTGACGTTATTTATATCCCTTCTAATCTCGCATTCCCATATAGTCAATGTTTGCCAGCCAAGTTTAGTAAGTTTATCCTCATTAATTAAGTCTCTCTCACGGTTGCGGATTATTTTAGATCCCCAGAAGTCTATATTCGACTTTGGAGAGTGATCTACTTTACAACCATGACCATGCCAAAAACAGCCATGAATAAAAATAACTATCTTTTTGGATGGGAAAGTAATATCTGGTTTACCAGGTAGAGAGTAATGTATTCTATATCTAAATCCTAGTTTGAATAGAGCCTTTCTAACCAATAATTCTGGCTTTGTATTCTTCGCCCTAATAAGCGACATATTCCTACTCCTAGCTTGGGAAGTTATCTTATCCATAGTGGACAAATTATAACTTATGAGTATCTTTGGGAGTAATTATCTGAAGTTATGACAACACTCGAGCTTACTACTTCAACTGTAGGAGAAAGCTCTAGCTTATATCCACGGATCTCATCAAATACTTTATCTAGCTCTTCTGTATCGGCTAATATAAACCCATTTATCCCCATTGCTTCGCTTGGATCAACTCTGCGTCTTCTAACTGCATCAGTATCAAGAGTTATTACAAAAGATTTTGACTTCCTGTGAATATATTTCAATGCAACTGCCTCTAAATCAGCTTGTTTCCAACGTTCGCGGAGACTTGTTTTAATGCTCAGTGAAATTGGACCTATGTCATTTGAATAGACAATAAGGTCATAATTTACATAAGGTATAAAGGCAACTTTTGCCTGCATATAAAAAGGCATTATTCCAGCACGGATTAAGGCAATAGCTATAAGTTCTTCAAATACCTTACCATTGATATTCTGATTGCTAGGAAAATTGTCCTGGTATTTTGCCCAATACTTCTTTATAAACTCACCTGGCTTTAATTCAGAATCAGCTTTAATATCAGGGATGAGTTGTTTAACTACTTGCTTAGCTGTTTGCCTCTCTTCACCATGCAATTCTTCTTCTTGGCTTTTATCTAATTCGTCAATATCATCCATGTTGTGTTGCTCCTATAAAACTATGTGGCGAAATATTAACATCTTTTTCTTTAGTTGTCTTTAATTCTTTTAATTTTTTAGCAATTTGCTTTGCAACTGCTATTACCGCTGGAACTGCTACAGAATTACCCATTTGCCTATACATTTGTGTTCTTGAAACAGGGATAATAAAATCTTTGGGGAAACCCATTATAGCTTTGCACTCATTCTCGGTTAATAATCTCAAACCTGTTTCACCATCCCTTACAAAAGTTCCGGTTAACCGTTGTATTTTATGGTAAGTTGAAACTAACGTTTTAACCTGTATCCTAGAATTTTGATCAATAATCATAGGCCTCCCATCATCTTTCTTAAATAAATATGATTCCTGAAGATGTTTTGAAATTGAGTATCCTTTTGCATTCTCCTCTAAATAATCATTTATATAAGCCTTTTTTCCAGTAGGTTGGGGAAAGTCAAAATCTGTATTACCAAATAAATCCTTTCTTAATCCAACAATGTATATACGTTTCCGCTGTTGTGGTACTCCAAAATCTGCAGCATCGAGTACTTTGTAGAATACTTTATATCCAATCTCATCTAATGATTTTAATATGGTCTTAAATGTATTGCCTTTATCATGAGTTACTAGACCTGGCACATTTTCTAATAAAAATGCGCTTGGTTGCCCATTGCTTTGCTTATATTTCAAAATCCTTAAAATGTCATAGAAGAGGGTCCCTTGGGTGGCGTGCATAAACCCTTGTCTTTTACCTATTGAGCTAAATGGTTGGCAAGGAAAACCCGCAACCAAAATGTCGTAATTAGGAATCTCTTTTTTATCAATTTTAGTAATATCTCCATGAGGAATTTCACCGAAATTAGCTTGATAAGTTTTTTTGCAGTCTGCATCCCATTCAGAAGTAAATACACACTCACCACCCGCTGCCTCAAAACCTAGTCTTGTCCCACCAATACCAGCAAATAAATCTATAAAAGTAAAATCTGAGGTTTCTTTTTTAGTATCCTCTGAGAAAAGCGTAAGGGGTTTTATTATATTTAGTTTACCATCGAGAGAGTTATTTGCCCCATTTTTCATATATTTATTTTAACAGAAATAGTAACTACAAAAACAAGTTTTTTTACCCTTTTCTTAATAGACCCATAAATTTCCCTCTTATCTCAACTTCACCTGGATTACAAATCATAGGATCAAGGTTTGGATTCTTTGGTCTTAGTTCTATTGTACTACCATGGTTATAAAATCTTTTAACAGTAGCTAATGAATTACCTTCTGAACCAATCAGAACAACGACAACATCTCCATTATCTGCATAGTTTTGTCAAGCACCCATTTCTTTGAACAAGTATTCTCTGTCTAAACGGAATTTTTCAGGTGAGGTTTTGAGCTTGGTATGAATCCTTTGGGTGTTGTAGTAGTGAATCTGCTTTGCTATTTTCTCAAATAATTCACCTAAATCCTGGTAATGATTAGTTGGTCCTAAATCTAGTTTAAAACCTGAGTAGAAGGACTCTTGATACCCATTTTCCCAAGGATGAGATTTTCTACTCATGGAGATAATTATCTGGTTGTTTTCAAGCAAGTTTAAATACTCACCAGAATCATATTCTGATCCCTGATCTGAATGGAAATATAGTGGGGTAGTTTGTCTTTTCTCTATAGCATCTAACAAGGCTTCAATGACTAAATCTCTTTGGTGATTGGTAGCAAAATGCCAGCCAATTATCTCTCTGCTGAATATATCCATCACCGTTGATAGATATACCCAATTGTTTTGAAATTTAATATGAGTGAAATCTCCTATCCAAACTACATTAGGTTTGACTGGGCAGTTGGTTTAAACATATAGTTCACCTCCTCTAATTATTGTATAGAATATATGTTCAGTTTAATGGGTACCTTCCAAATGCATCAGTTTCTGTAAGCTGATTTCAAAAAGTTTCTCTTGTCCAGGTAGTGGATACTACTTATACTGTAGATCATATTTTTAGCAGATTACATTTAAGGATATTCATGTATAATCTAAATTATGAAAATCAGTGTTACTGATAAAATTGATAGTTACTTTTCTCAATTTACACCGGTACAATTTAGCAAAGATGAAATTATTATTCGCCCTGAATCAGAAATGCAAAATCTCTTTTTACTAAAAAAAGGGCTTGTACGGATGTATGTCATTACAGAAGACGGAGAGGAGGTAACTATCCATATTTTCCGTCCCACTGCATTTTTCCCAATTATGCTTTTATTAAGTAATAGGGAAAATAAGTATTATTTTGAAGCAATAGAAACTGTTGAGGCAATCAAAGCGCCAACACAGCAAGTGATTGAATTCATCAAAAGTGATCATGAAGTACTTTTTGATTTAACTATACGATTTGCCGATGCTATTACGGGTCTAGCGCTTCGGATAGAGCAGCTCACTGCCCAAGGAGCATACCCAAAAATTGTGTCACTTTTGCTTTACCTTTCCAATATATTTGGAGAATCGGTAGAAACCGGTATACTTATCAAACTTAAATTCAACCATGATGATATTGCCTCCTGGGTTGGAGTAGCGCGGGAAACCGTCAGCAGACAAATAGAAAAACTGGAAAAAAAAGGGCTTATTATCCGGGAAAACCATAAAATAATTGTAAAAGATCTCAAACTCCTACAGCAGGAAATCATATAGCTTTTCTTTTTGTTTGCGTATGGCACCCACATGAGCAGGAATGGGAGGTAATAAGTTCATGTGTAGGAACAAAATAATCATTGTCCTTTCCTAAATATCCCTGCCACTTACCTTTAGCAAGCAAAAGCTCTAAATGAGGACCATCAGAAAACGTCATTTCATTTGACACTTGATACATCCGGTATTTACCGTAAGATGGAAGTTTTTGATACTTTGCTGTTTCCCCAATCAAAAAAGTAGTCCAATTTTTAGGTCTATCACGGTTTCTCACAGTAATGCAAGTCTTTGTATTTTCAGATTTAGTAACAGTAAAATTTCCCCGGCCAAGAATCCTTATCATATAAATACATTAGGATACATTCTTTTTTTTTTCCGTGATATTTGTCACTGACATATGCTACCTGGTTCCTTACTATTTGAAATATGAATATAGTCAAACACCTTTTTGTAACATCAAATGATTTGCTTATTCATGTTAGGTTTTTGCTAGGGATAATTACAACTTTTCTATTAGTATTAGCTTTGTCTTTTAATAACACTTTTCAGTCAGTATTTAAAGTACAACTCCTGCAAAAACTATTGATTTTTAGAAAGTATGTCTTACTTTTTATTTTATTATTCCTGACTACTCTAGTATATTTGGTTGTTGATACACATATTTTTGCTCTTCCGGACCCAATTGTTTTATATGGGTTCTACATTCTCGGGCTTACTATTTTGTTGGGGACTCAGGTCGCGGTTGTAGCAAGCTTTGTAACAGTAATTTTGATTGAATATTATATTTATGAACCCCGTTTTAGACTATTTTATATTCATCATCCTATTAACGTACTTTATATAATTTTTATTATTGGATTAGGTTTGCTAATCGGTAGGATAATCAGACGTTACCAGCAAGGTTTAATAAAAAAATCAGAAGACTTAGACCTACTTATTAAGGCCAGGGATCAATTTTCAGCAATTGCCGTACATGAACTTAAAACCCCATTAACAACAATCAGCCTGTATTCCCAATCCTTAAATAAACAATACAAAAACAGAAATGCGAGTCAGGCATTGCAAAACTCAATCCAGACAATTAGCCATGAAACAGAAAAGCTCAATTATATGATTAATGATTTATTAGACTTTTCCCGTTTCCAAACAAATAAATTTAATCTTAATGCAGAGGTTTTTAATCTTGCTCTGCTTTGTCGCGATAGGATAAAAGTAGCACATTCGTTATATCCGGATCATGAATATATATTTAAACAATACACGCGTAGTTCAAATATTTATGCCGATCCAGTTGCGCTTGACCGCGTAATTACTAATTTACTCACAAATGCTGGTAAATATTCTGAGATAGGAGGCAAGATAACTGTAACTTTACGCAAAAAACACCGGGAATTTGTTTTAAGCGTAACGGATAGAGGATGCGGTATTAATCAAGATCACCTTTATAATCTTTTTGAGCCTTTCTACCAAGTCGAAAATGGCAAGAAGGGTATGGGATTGGGATTATATATTGCAAAATCGATTGTGGAGGTACATAAAGGCAAAATATGGGTTGAATCAGTGGAAGGCAAAGGCAGTAAATTCTCCTTTACCTTGCCTGTTGGTGGAAAAACGTAACATGAATAGATCCTTAAGTATTATAAAACCTGTTTTCTACGGTTTGGCAGCTTCGTTGATGCTTTTTGTTTTATACTTACTAATACTGACTTCTATCTCCGGCTGGGAATTTGCTAAAATTCAGTTTTCCCTCTTTTGGTATTTTATTGTTCCCCTAATAACAGGTTTTGGACTGCAGGTTGGGCTGTATACCTATATAAAATCTATTTTACATAAAAACGCGTCCGGAAAGGTACTTGCAACTACCGGGAGCACCTCAACTGCAGCTATGGTTTCCTGTTGTGCTCATTATCTCGTTTATCTCTTACCACTTTTAGGAGCAACCGGCTTGGTAACTTTTGTCTCAGCGTATCAGGTGCAGTTCTTTTGGGTAGGTCTTTTATTTAATATGGCCGGGATCTTATATATGCTCAAAACAATTTTAGTTATTAAAGGCGTAAAACTGGCTGTATGAAGATCCAAAAAATGATAGTTATTATGGTGCTTTTCCTAACGATAGGAGGAGTTTGGTTTGCCAGGACAAATGATGTAGGACAGGGCAAAGATAGAGGTTCTGGTTCTAGTAAGCAAATAAACTCAGTAAATAGAAAAACTGAAGTAGCACTTGCAACTCAAACCAACACAGAAGGAGGAGTAACTGTTTCGGCAACCCCGACAATCCTCACTAAAAATGATCAGATTTGGGAATTTAAAGTAACGCTTGATACCCACCAGGGTTCATTAGACGCAGATCTAACTGCTTCTGCAATATTGCGTGACCAAAAAGGCAGTCTCTTCCGTCCCTTATCTTTTAAAGGAGATCCACCTGGTGGACATCATAGGGAAGGAGTACTGCAATTTACAGCTATTTCCGCTTCTACAGAAACTGTTACGCTCGTCTTAAATAATATAGGAAATATTAAAGAAAGAGGATTTACCTGGACTGTCAGATAAAAAAATGCTGTGACAAATATCACAGAGTTATTTTTATTAAACAGGTAGTCTTGATAAAGATATGGAATTATTAGTCAGTGCATCATTAATAGCATCTTTT
>DAHXOS010000053.1 GCA_027364775.1 bacterium | reverse complement strand
GAATATCCCCAAACCACCTAATAACATTATTATCCCTAATCCTAAAATTAAGAGCTTTTTTTTCAATTCTGCCTCCATTCAATAGTTAGGGATGCAGGATCTATACCCTTTGATTTAATAAACGCAGTTGCATCTTGTTTTGCTTTTTCAAACTGTAAAGAAGCAGACTCCGGGCTATTTAAATCAAATTTAAAGTTAAAAACATATAAATTCTTATCTGCTAAGTAACTTAAGATATAATTTTTTGTTTCAAAAGGCAGGTAGGAAGATAAAGCTTTGTTATTTGTAGCTTGGGTTTGTGCCTTAGCTACCAAATATAAATTATCAAATAAAATTTGAGGCATACCATTAGAAGGTGCTTTAATAATCAATCTATAATTGTGATTTTCTACAGCCCTAGCTTCAGAATAAATAACTAAACTTAATTTATCTTTTGAAAGTTCCTGTTTAAATGGAATGTCTTTTTGAGTACCTCCTAAAATATCAGTGTCTATTAATTGAGTATCAACCTCCGGTATAGACTCAAGCTTATTCCGGAGAGCAATTTTAAAACTTAAGTTATTACCTGGTGTTAAAAATGTTTTTGTATCTGGTGAAATAGAGATAAATAAATTATTTAATTGCTGTGTGTTTTGGTCGCTAGATTTATTTGGATTTCTAAAAATGATATTAGAAATTAAAATAATCAAGGCTAAAAAGATAGCTATTATTAAAAATATCATCTCTGTTTTTAGTTTGAGTAATCTCATTTGGCCCCTACTAGCATTTTATAGATATTATAGAAGCTTTTTCTATAATTCTCATTAGCATCATTTACCACACACACTGGTCCATACCTTTCTGCAGCATATATAAAAGGATCCTCATACTGGCAAATTTTACCAATCTGACTGTTTAAGCTTACAGGTATTCCTTGTTGTGCTTTTGCCTCAAATTCATTCATCAGATTGTTCCAGGTATTAATAGAACATTGTAATTGGCTTTCAAAACCTGGGAATCTTCCGCCAGTTCCATCTTCCCTAGGAGGATCACATCCAAAAGCTAGTTTGTCATAAGCTCTATCAAAACCAGCTTCTGTTCCCCAGGTAGTTAATACAACTAAAGGGTTAACCTGTCTAGCCGTTGTTGCTTGATAAATTTGTCTGAGACGATTTTCTTCATTTAACAAACTAGCTCTAGCGGTGCCTTGTAAGTTAGTTTTTAAATTAGCTATAAATTGATCCTCACTGCTTCCTAAGACCGTTAAATTTCTGCCTTGTCCCCGCATTAAATTATCAAAGTCTGGTGCATTAGAGCTTACAACTAAACAAGAGGAGACACTTCTCCATAAGCTACTACTATAAAGATCTGTTTGACCATCTTGTCCATAGTAGCGTGTGGCTACTTTGTTAACTAGCTCTTCATATGCTTTAGGATCAGTAGGAGTTTCCCATTTATCTATACCTAACTTAGATAAAATTACCCCGGCAGACAAAATTAAATTTTTTTGAGGGTCACAGTAATCTTCAACTGTTAAATTAGCGTCAGTTTTACTTTGATCTAATAATCCAGCAGTTTTTAGCATTTGTAGCCCTTTTGTTAGATCAGGGTGAGCTTGATAATTAGGAGTATAGGTGTTACCTTGGGGAACAATTTCTTTAACCTGATCTAAAACTGCTGCTCCAGGCTGGATTTGGGTAATCCCTAATGCTCCGGTAGCACTTCTTGGACATAAAGCCTCCGCACCATCAATAGTTTGATCTATATTTGTGTTAATCCTAGAAGTATCACTCATCGCTTTAACATCCTCATCGGAATAATTTGATATTGAATAAGCTTTACCTGTAGCACTATCAGCTCCAACTGTTGATTCAACTTTCACAATGCCAGCTAAAACAGTGGCCGGTATCCCAGAAATCTGTGAGGCACGATTGATGTAGCTTATAAGTAAAGGGCTGCTAAATTTAGCTCCAGAGGTGCCACGGTAAAATGTACAAGATGAGATATCTCCAGAACCTGTTGATGGTGTTAGATTTAAAGAAGTTGCAGAGGCTTGGTTGACTACCCAAATATTATCTTTAATTGGTGTTACTTTAAATTTAACACTCCATTTCTCAGAGGAGTTAACTCTATTAATTATCCATTTCAGGTTTTTTTGCCCGTCTGGCTTTGTTCCGTCTGATGATTCTACAAACTCTGTGCCGTCTGGAACCTTATCTGTTAGCTCAATATTGGCGTACCCACTTCCTTTATTAGTTACTGTTAATTGGTACTCAATTGTCCCGCCATTTTCAACTTGGGTTATACCGGTTTTTTCAATTATTAAATTATTGATTTGTGATTGTTGTGTAGTGGGAGGCGCGCCAAAAAAAATAATTGCAAACAAAGCAAATAATGCAATGCCGATAAATATTATAATTAAAAACCGCTTACCGTTAGTAGTGCCCAAATTACCGATACTACTAAGAGGATTACGGCCTAATCTTCTAGTTGGGAGCCCTTGTTTCCTGGTTTGATTACTTGCAGGAGAGTGAGCTTGTGCAGGTTCTTCTATTGGTATAGTACTTTGGCTGGCATTTGCAGGTTGTCCCACAATTTCAAAATTACTACCTCCACCAAAAACACCTTTGAAAAATCCAGTTACAAATTTTATTACTTTAGGAATAGCTTTCTGAGTGTTTAGTGCAAGTTGGAACTCTGCTTCCTTGGCAGTATTTTTAACTTCTTCAGGAATTTTAAATCTGGGTTTAATTGTAGGGGTAGATGGAAATTTAGGATTAATATCATTAGTTGCAGATAATTTATGTTCTGCCCCAGCAAATTTGTAATTATTGGGATTTTGCTCTAAATCTTTTAGATGTAGATCTACTGATTGCTCAACTTCCTGATGAAAACTGTCAGATTCAGTGGGTGCAGTTTCGGCTTTTAAGTATTTCTCTAGCTCGGGGTCCTTATGATTATTTAGCTGGAAAATAATTTCCTGAGCAAAATTTAAGTTTGCTTCTAAGTCTTTTTCTGGATCAGTCCCAGTAAGTTTATGTTTGTTGCTATAAATTAAAGGGAAGTACTTTCTGGCAAAATAAAAAATACCTAATTTGCCGTTGTAGGGCAGAGAGTATTGGCCGTTACTATAGTAAGTATCAGTTCTGCCTCGAGAAATCTTATAGCTTAGAGCCTCGATTAAGAATTTGGAAAAATTAAAATCTCGGGCAGCCATATTTTTATGTTCTTATGGGTGTAGTGTTAATAAGTTGATGTTCATTTTGAGACGATACAACTCTCATTGCAACATGAGCCGGACCTGCAAAGAATAACCCCTGTCCAACTCCAGCTGAAAGCAACAAATGTTTTTCTCCCTCAGAAAGGTTAAAGACTTGACCTACCCGATCGATTGAGGCAGGGCTTTGTTTTAAAAGCACCTGGATAGAGGAGTTAGAGATAACCTCTTTGCCACGGTCTCCATTTAAGAAATCCTCTACATCTTGGGTAATAGTAGTTACTCCTAAGTGATACTTCCTGGCTCTTTTAGCTATTTCTACTAAAAAGTTAGCTGAATCTTCATTTTTCATCATATACCAGGCCTCATCAACTACTAGCAGCCTTTCAATAGGGTCAGTTCTAATCTTGGTCCAGATATAATCTAAAATTAAATACATAGCCAATGGTCTTAGTTCTTCCGGTAAATCCCTGACAGAAAAAACAATCATCTGGTTATTAAGTTTGATATTTGATTGTGCAGAAAATATTCCAGATAGCGAGCCTTTGATAAATCGTTCTAACCTGAAGGCAATTTCCTGGGCGCTAGGATCCTCCATCCCGACCAACACCTTATAAAGATCTTCCATTAAAGGAGGGGCTAAATGTTGAGTAGTGGGGTCAATGGTAATCCCTTTTAGTCTATAAGCAGAAGTTAAAGCTCGGTCTAAAACAGCTGCTTGAGAAGCATTTAGCTCACCTAAAATCAGTTTTAAAAATCCAGTAATATTTAAGATCTTTCTGCCTAACTCATTTTCACCGCTTTGAGTCTCTAATGATAGATCAAAGGGGTTAATCTTGACCGGTGAGTCTGAAGAGAAGTTGATATATTGGCCACCAACAGCCTCCGCCAGTTTTATATATTCCTGTTCAGGGTCGATAACAATAACTTGGGTACCAAACATTAAAGAACGCAAAGTTTCAAGCTTTACAAAGTAAGATTTTCCGGCACCGGATTTGGCAAAAACAACCGAGTTAGCATTCTCGAGTGAAAACCGGTCAAAAATAATTAATGAGCCGTTAAATTCGTTAATCCCGTACATAATCCCTTTATTTGCAGTAAGCTCGGAGGTGGTAAAAGGAAAAGTTGTAGCTAAAGAAGTGGTATCCATATTGTGTTTTAGCTGCAGTAAGTCTTCTCCTAAAGGTGCAGTTGTTAAAAAAGCCTCATCCATTTGAAGGGTAGTTTGCCTGGCAGTAATAGAGATAGAACTTAAAGTTGATTCAACTAATTTAGAAGCATTCTCCAGTTCTTCCTTACTGTCTGAGTGAACTGTAATATATAACCCAAGTTCGAAGAATCTTTCTGAACCTTTAACTAGTTGTTCCTGAAGCTCTCTGGCATCATCTAATGCGAGCTCTACTGCCGGATTAACAGCATGATTTCTCTCAATATCTGTTTGGATTGTAGCCTCCATCTCGGCAATTTTGCGTCTTAGGTCATCTAGTACTGTTTTGGATTGCGATGGATAAATAAACATTGAGATTGTTAATGTATGGTCAAAATCTATTAGCGGTTCCAGCCAATTTGGATTAACATACCTTGGGTAGTTAGAGACAAAAAATGAGCGGTAATAGTAGTTGTTTAAGCGAACATCAGAGTAATCAACCTCTATTTCTTTGGCTGCTAAAACCTCCTCAAGCTTGAGTTGAGTTACCGGCGTTTTATCTTCAACAATTTTTGTAGTAGGTATAGCAGCTGGAGTTAGAGGTATTTTTTGATCTTTTTTTGTGCTAAAGTTAAACATAGCCAAATTCATCTCCTAATTCTTCAACTACAAACGGTGTATGATTGTTGATTCGGGTATTGGGAGTTATATTAGTCTGGGGTAAAGGAGCAACTCTATTAACCGGTGCCACATAAGTTGTTAAAGCTGGAGCTTGAATATCTGGAGAAGGGATTATAGGCTGTAAAGGGGGTTGGGGTTGTATTTGAACTGGATTAGTCTGAGGTAGGGTTGTTTTTTGTTGTCCTAAAGCGCTGACCGTTGGCTTATCTTCAAGAGACTCATTCCTTTCGTTAATGCTGGATTCGTTAAAAATATCATAATATAGCTTGATCAATTTTTCCTGAGTTAAAACTGTTCCCTTTAATCCTATTCTTGTAAGTTGTTTTAAAACATGGTCACGTCTAGGTATAAGTAATGTTTTTATTTTGGTAAAGTTTGCATCAGTATTATTGATCAAGCCAACTTCATAATAAGAAACAGGTATGACTATAAAAAACTGTTTATCTAAAACCTCGTTTTCGCGAATAGTTGTTGCAACAAAGGTTTGATAATGCTGCATAATTTGTTTAAGCAAGGGGTTTTTTTGCCGTTGTTGGGCCTCTGTAAGTTGACCTAAATAACTAGAAATATCCAACCTTTTTGATCTGATCACAATTTGAATTACAAAGGATAAGGAGTTTAAAAACTGGGCGAAAGTTTCAATAATTGCTAGCTGTTCGTTTTCCGAAAGCAAATCAAAGTTAACAGCAGTAGTTTGGATAACCATCGCCATGCTACCATCTTTTAAGATAACCAGATCATCCTTAATATCTTTTATAGGTAAATGTTGTTGGGTGGTCATGTTACTCCTCCGATCCTTTTGGCTTTAATAAATAGCGGTTTTAAAATTTGGCCTTTAAGTTCTATTTGGATGCTATCAAATACCAAGTCTTCTTTTTCAATACTTAGGTGGTAAGTATCATCTGGTAAGGGTGTTGCTGCTACAAATTGGCCTAATTTATTTGTTTTTAAGGCCCTGACAGGTAAGCCCTCTTTATCATGGGCAATCACGATCGCTCCTTCTAAATAACTACCTTGGGAGTCAGCAACAATACCATTAATAATATTTGGTATAGTAGTTAAAGATAAAACAGGCATGACTTTGGCTTGAGCAATAGGCCTAGGTAAACTCCCGGTTTTACCTAAACCTGCCATTAATCTGGATATCTCGGCAGCTTTTTTATTTAGCTGTTGCAACTCATTTAAAGCATCCTGATATTCCTGGGTAAATTGTCGTGAATCAGTTCCAGGCTGAGCAGCCCGGTATCTAATTGCATTTATTTCAGCCTGAGTTTTAGCAATCAAACTTTTAACTTCCTCCGCCTGTTTGATTAGTTTAAGTGATTGATCTAGTCCATCAACTTTTAAAATTGGTTTAACCGGCAAAGAGGGGTTCATGGAATCCGCTATCTTTATATCTGTAATTAATTTGGGTGTTTGCAATTGAGTGGGTTGGTGAATAATTTTGGGTGTTGCAAAAGACGGGTTAGGATGAAGTTTAGTATTTTTATAAAGATTTAAAGTATTTAAATAAACTTCCAAGCGGTTATTAAACAGTAGCGGATTATCTTCAAACATTTTGGATTTAAATTTAAATTCAGTAGGTTTGTAAATAGCTCTAAAAAAGGTGATTACCCAGTGGTCTAACGGTCTTTCCATAATTGGTACAAAAGCAAATGCCGCACCCAAAATAATTGAAAAACCAATAATAGGGGAAGCAATTAAAGGGACGCTTTTAAATAAAAAAATAAAAGTAAGATAGGCGCAAGTCAAGCCTACAGCCAAGTAGGCAAATTGCTTAATGGTCATGTCCCCAATTAGGTGAAATTCAAAAGTTGTAACGTTTTGGGGGACAGGATGGGATTCCATAGTTATTTCTCCTTTTTTATTTGTTCTCATCCTACTGCGTGAAAATTAGCCAAACAAGCATATAAAAGTGGATCATTTTATCAAGTAAGTAGAGCATAAGAATAGTTTATAGTTCAATCTAATTACATAGATACTTTAGCTATTCACTAAAAACTATCAACTATATACTAGATATTGTGGGTTGACTAATTTTGCTATACAAGTTATCATTTTTTCACAATTTAAAAAGAGGTGATTGGATCAGACCAATCTCAAGGCAAATGCCTTGATTAGGGGAAAGGTGGTGACCTTTTTAGGGAATTCCACTGCTGTGCCGCAACCGTAAAGCCGGACTGCCTAAACTCTTATTGTTCTCTTCGAGCCAAAGAAAAATGTTTGCCCCTCGAAGAGGGGATTTTTTATCCTAAATTTATGGTTGAAACAGTTACAAAAGAATCACCAGCAAATATTACCTCCCAGTTTGGTTACAAGTATGAAGTAATCAGAATGCAATTTGATGATCGGGTTTATCCTGGTGCAATAAAAGATACAGTTAGAGAATTTTCTGAATCAGATTTCCTAAAGCCTAAAGAAAACCCCGAGAACCAAAGCATGTTCTTTGATATTAGGAAAACTTTGGATCTTTACCATAAGTTAAAAGGAGAAAAAGGGCAAGTAGAAGCAGATAAAATCATCTGGAAAATCTTAAGAGAGGATCTTTTTACAATTGGTTGGGAGGCCATAGATACAAAAGAGACCCATAAATTTAACTACCAATTTATTAAGGGTGAAGATGGCAAAATTAAAGTCGTTCATGAAAGTGATGAATATAACAAAAAAAGTATTTTAGAGGGTGTTAATGGAGCAAGGAGAGGAACAGAATTTGTCCAAGCCTGTAACTTTGTAGAAAAGGTTAATGAGTTTTACCTAAAATGGAAGCAATCTCAAGAAACCGGTAACAAGCTATTAGAAGAAGGTTGGAGTATATTTATGCCGAGTCCTAAATTTGATCCCAATAAAGAGCGTGATGGAGATTGTTATTATCCTGACACTTTTTTTACTTGGGTAAATATTAAGTTTGATAAAAATCCCCAAGGAGAGGTGGTAGGAGTGGGCTTTGCCTCTCAAACTAAGAGCAACCATATTAATACCAGTCAAGCTGCTGAAATTAGGAATTATTTTTCATCCCAAAAGATTGATAATAATTCCGATTTGGATAGAGTAATTACTGATATTGGCTTTAAGGTAGGAGAAATTAAGGAAGAGGAGGTAACTAGTTTTATAGAAAAAATTTCCGGATTGCCATTTACAACAGCTGGTAAACCTTTAGAAATTAAAGAGGATTGTAATGTGGGAGCTTGGCTTTTGTTGTGGGCATTGCAAAGAGAGGAATCTGTAGAACAATTAGAGCAGCTTCATTCAGAAATTATTTTTAAAATGGTTAAAGGTCAGCCAACCTCTAGGGTTCATTATGATGATATTGGCAGGCTGATTTTGGAAACAGGCTGTAGCAAAATTGTTGGTAGAAGTCTTCTCAGTAGCTCAATTAGTTTAAAAAGCCTTTTTGTAAGTAATTCTGAGTCTTCTAGTAATATAAAATGTCCTCATTGTGGATTTGAGAACTTAACCCATTGTGTCAAAGATAATAAATGCAATGATTGCAGTAAAAATTTAAAAGAGTCCTAAATCTTGTCTGGAATAATTTTCTTGTTAGTTAAAACTGTGTGGGCGTTGTTGATATCTCTAATTAGAGCAGAGAAGATGTTGTAATAGTTACGATTGTTAAGGTTGTGTTCTCTCATATCTGGATGGCTAGCAATGGCTAATTTTCGGTAAATACTTCTAATCCTTTTTAAGTCATTAGGATTTGTAACCCTCTCATCTGCCCCGAGTTTAGCTTGAGCAGAAAGCTTTTTCCTAATATCTTCAGGGATAAGGATGGTTTGGGCAAATTTAGTTGTGTAATGAGAGTTATCATATGCTGTAGCATCAATTGCGAATTTTTTATATTCATCAACAGTCGTAAAAGCCTTTGGAATTAAAACAGCAAAGCCTGCTCTAACTACTGAAGGAGAAAGTTTTGGGTTTGCTAAGATGGCAGCGTGTATTAAATCCATGACAGATGAAAATCTACCGAACTGGCTGTTTAATGAAGAATCCTTAAGCAACCTACCTTCTAATCGACTCCATTGTTGTTCAAAAATCCTTCTTGCATAGACTTCCTCAGCTTTTCTGCGGATCTCTTCTTGCCTCTTCCTTTCTTGTTCTCTTTGCTGATGATCTTGTTCAGTTTTTTTCCGTTGCTCTTCCTCTTGTCTTTTGGTTTTTACCCCAAAGCTTCTTAAAATATGATCAGCTAAATTTTCTCCTAAATCTGCCTCCATTTTTTTGGCAAATTCACCATCTGGTCCTTGCGTAGCAAATAGTTTCTGAATATCAGCTTGATATGAGGCATGGGTATCTTCTAATCTCTCTTCATTAAAAGTCAAATCTCTCCAAAATTTTGGCCAAAAATCTCCTCTGGTAAAAGCTTTTTTGGGGTCTGCCGGTTCTAATTTCCTTGCATGATCTAATAAATCATCACTAAAAAAAAGCATTGCTTTATAATCTTGTTCAGGGTTGATTTCTAAATGAGGTAGTTCTGCCTCGGGCATAACTTTATTATACACACTAGAAGTTTGAATTTAGTATAATTAGCATATGCCACCAACACCAGAATCACCAAGGGGGCCAGAAGGCGAACCACACCCTTCCTCTAAATTTGAACAAATTCAAAGCCAGCTTGACCAACTTAATGAGAGAATAGCTGATGGTTTGACCCCTAAAGAAAGTAAGGCTGCAAGACGTAATCTGAGACATCTTAAGGTCCAACGCGATACTTTATTAACCAGCGCTAAAAATCAGGGGCATTTTCAAAGTATCGATCTAAGATTAGATAGCCTTAATATGCGTGTATCTGATCTTTTATATAGAGGTGATCACGGAGGAGCGATGCAGCTATTAGATCAAGCACGACAAGAAGCTGAATTTGCTGAAGTTGGTTATGATAAAACACCGGCAGGTAAAGCTTACAGTAGACAAGGGTTAAAAGGAGCAAGAAGCTATTATTTTCATCAGGGTCTGACTACATTAAATGAAGAAGTTAACAGCGTATTGGGTATGGTAACTGCTTATGATAGACCTGCTGAAAGAAGAGATGATTGGGAGTGGGAAGCGAGACCTTTAGTAGATGAAATTAACAGTAAAAGGGAAGA
The DNA here is from genome assembly GCA_027364775.1 of bacterium. Lineage (GTDB taxonomy): Bacteria > Patescibacteriota > Microgenomatia > Daviesbacterales > UBA10151 > DAHXOS01. The sequence continues at coordinate 383 of DAHXOS010000053.1, read as the reverse complement.
GGAAAATAGAAGAAAAGCGGAAGATGAAGAAGCTAGAAGGGCTGCAGAAGCAAGGGAGCGTGCATATTATGAAGATCGAGCTGCTACTCCTTATGAAAGATTGTTAAGAGCAAGTAAAGATCCCAAAAAAGCGGAAGAAATTATAGAAGGGGAGATTTCTACCATAGAAGAAGATGATGCTCGTTTAGAAAGTCCAGATCAATTAATCCAAACTATAAATCAGGCTTTAGTATCAAACCCTGAACTGCGCTTTAAGCTTGCTGAGAAGGCTTACTCCAGACTTTATTTACATATAGCAGCTTATTATGCAAAATATGTTGGTGTTGGTAAGTTTAGTGAAGTATTAACTACTTTTAACCAAAGACATGTAGTACATATCATAG
>DAHXOS010000048.1 GCA_027364775.1 bacterium | reverse complement strand
AATTGAGAAAAAAAGAAGTAAGGAGTGTAACTAAATCTGGTGATATATAAAAAATAAAGCTTCAAATGAGAACATAAAATAAGCAGTTAGGTAGTTGCTTAAAGGTTAACTATAATGTTTGCTAAGCCTATAGCATTGTATTTCTATAAGATATTCTTTATACTTCTTTTCCAGTATATGCCAATAGAAATAATCGCTAATTCATTAGAAGTTAGAGGCGTTATTTTAGGCGGTGGAAAAGGCACGAGATTGCATCCTCTAACTACAGAAACCAGTAAGCACTTGCTACCTGTGGGCAACAAACCACTAATTTTCTATCCTATTAACCAATTACTTGAAGCTGGAGTAAAAGATCTTTTACTTTTAATTGATGATCGGCATGCTTCCCAATATATGCAGCTTCTTCAGGATGGAAAACATTTAGGGATAAATAGCTTAGCTTATGTTTGGCAACCTAGGGAAGGTAAAGGGCTACCGTCTGCAATAGCTCAAGTAGAGCCATTTGTTAGGAGTGGAAAAATGATAGTTGTTTGCGGAGATGTCATTATTGAGAATGGTTTATCTCAACCAGTTAAGGATTTTGCAGAACAAACTAGTGGTGCTAGAATAGTGGCTACATACACAGAAGATACTGCAGGTTACTCTCTTTTAGAAACTCATGAAGACCGTATTTTAAATATTTGGCCTAAAGATGAAACAAGACATATTTCCGGATTAATTGATTTAGGTGTATATATGTATACATCAGAAGTATTTGAATTTATTAGAAATCTCACTCCTTCAACTAGAGGAGAAACTGAAATTTGGGATTTAAATAAGATCTATGTTCAAAGACAACAATTGTATTATAGTAAAGCAGATGGTTGGTGGTCAGACGTTGGAAGCAGCTTAGATACTTATTTAGCAGCTAATGAAAGATATGCAAAAACCGAGTAACCATTACAAATTTATAGTTTTGGGTGCAGGAATGGCCGGACTTGGTGCTGGCATAGCTCTCAGAGAGGCTGGAGAAATAGGTTTGATTTTAGAAAAAACAGACAAACCTGGTGGTTTATGTCAAACACAAAATATTCTTGGATGTGATTTTGATTATGGTCCGAAATTATTACTTTTAAATGATTCTGAAAATAGTCAGGAAATTTTGTCTTTTCTTAACGGTAATTACGAAAAATATCCTGTCCAAGAAAGTGTTTATCTTTCTAAATATGGTTTTGTAGGATTTCCATTGCAAAGATATCTTGTTGATTTACCAGAAGAAGAACGAAAAAAGATTCTTGATGATTTAAATTACGCGCATGAACATCCAAAAGAAGTTAAGAGTTTTAAGGATTGGCTTATCAACTCATATGGTGAGTATTTTTGTGAGTTAATTTTATTTCCCTATGAACAAAAAAAATGGTTAGTTGATCTTGATAAAATGGATTATCAATGGGCTTTAGAAAGACCTATAAAAGTTGATAAAGATGAGGTTCTAAAAGGGTCAAGAGAAACTTTACCTCCCAACCGCTGGTATTACTATCCCAAACACAGTAATATTACTGCTTTAACTTTACCGATTACTCAGAAGGTTGGAAAAATTCAATTTAAGGCCTCTGTTAAATCAATAAATCTTAAAGAGAAATCAGTTACAGTTGAGGGTAAAAAATATTACTATGATTATTTAATATCCTCACTGCCATTAGATTATATAGCAAGCATTACCACTCCACTTTCTTCTGAGTTTAAAAAGTACTCTAGAAAATTCCTTAATAGGTTGGGAATTGTGGTAATTAATTTAGTCTTTCAAGGAAATTATGATCTACAAGGGACAGCAATTTACTTTCCAGAAAAAGAGTTTGTTTTCAGAAGGGTTTCTATTTTAGAAAATCTTTGCCCAGTATTAAAACGCAAAGGTTTAACCCCAATATCAATTGAAGTCTCTGTTAATCCTGAAGAAAAACTAAATAAAAATGAGCTATTAAAGTCTGTTTTAGAGAGTCTAGCTAAAATTGAACAGTTTGCTCAGCTAGGTACGCCTATTGGCTTTGATTTTTTAGATATTGAATTTGCTTACCCTTTACAAGTTAATGGATTATCAGAATTTGTAAATAAGCTCCATGAATACTATGCTTTATACAATGTTTACCATTGTGGAAGAGGAGGTAAGTTTGATTATTGTAATTTAGATCAAGCCTATAAACAGGGTAAAGACGTGGTTCAAAAAATCCTCAAATAAAAAAAGATGTTTTAAAGAACCAGCAGAAAATGTTACATAATAAATTTCCTCTTATATGGATTGTAAGAGATACTGGTCTAGCTATAATCAGGAAAATCTTCTAATTACACCGACACATTTGCCTTGGATTTGAATATCTCCAAAAGCTGCATAAATAGGTTGCATTGCAGCATTGGCAGGTTCCAACCTGACTCTGTCTTTTTCTTTAAAGAATCTTTTTAAGGTTGCGAGTCCGTTATCCAGCAAGGCGACTACGATCTCTCCATCACGGGCAGTATTACCTTCTTCAATGATGACAAAATCTCCGTCTAAGATTCCGTCCTCAATCATAGAGTCGCCTTTAACTTGCAAAACATAAGATCTTTTTTTATCTGAAACCAAATTTGGAGAGACTGCTACTGTAGCATCTGGGTCTGTGTAAGTCATAATTGGCTGACCGGCTGCAATAAAGCCCATGATTGGTAGTTCAATACCAGATAAAGCCTGAGAGATTTTTTGATCCAAAACTTCTATACCTCTAACAGAGCCATCAAATTTTTTGATCACGCCTTTTTTAGCTAAAGCCTGAAGGTGTTCATGAACGGTAGCTAAGGAAGAAACGCCCATGGCATCTGCAATTTCACCTAAGGTAGGGGAATACCCGTATTTTTCAATATAGTTGCGGATAAAATCTAAAATTTGTTTTTGGCGTTTATATAAGGTAACTGGCATATTAATCCTTTGAATCTTGATATAATTAATTTACCAAATAGAACCCGAAACTGTCAATACCTCTAATTTGTATCAATTTATATCAGAAGTGGATTAATTATAGGAGGGGCAGAATATTTAAAATTATTTATGTTATAAAATCTGGGTACAAATTAAGGTTTTATTTTGTGGGCGTAGGCTTGTGGAGGGTTAGAATTATATTTATCTTCTTGATCATCTTCATCAATCAAACTCCAGTTATCTAGATCCGACCAGTAAAGGTCGCCTGCAATACCAATCATAGAAGCGCATTTTTTAAGACAATCAGAAGTAGCAGCTTTTAGGTCATCAGCAATGCTCAAAGGCTCGCCTGAGGTACGGCTTACTTTTATATCTGCACCCCCATATTGACCCTTAGTTAGGCTTTGATTATCAACTCTTACTGTTAACTCACCTCTAACCCAGACTTGTTTCTTTCCAATCTGTTGGTCTAAAATTTTGAAATCCCAATTATAACCAAAAACCTGATTTAAAATATTAATTACATAACCCACCTCAACATAGGAGAATTCTTTTCCTCCAGGGCCGGGTCTTTTTTTAATAAATTGTTTAGGAGTTTTTTGAGTGATAAAAGCAAGTTGAGCCTGATTTAGATTTTGAGGTAGAGAAACCGTTGTTTGAGCTGTAATACTTGTATTTCCATCAGCCATATTAGACGTATATATCAGAATAGGTTGTTGAGCGTTGGGGGGTTAAAAGATTCTTTGGTTCTAAGACTAAATGGCTGTAATAAATAACAACGAAAGCTAAAACGATTACGGCTAGAATAATCATAAGTCCTGCCAGGAAGATAATATCGTGATTATTTGTTGACTTATTACCTGATAAATAATAATCTGAGCTAAATCCGATGTTATTTAACATTAAATTATGTTTTTCTGATAGTACTGCCTCCATATTATTAGATAAAAACTTTCTTACCGTCTTGAGTAAAAGCTTGCATAGTTATTGCATTAGATAAAATTCTGGAATACTTTGCAGTTGATTCTTTTTCTATTTTATTTTTTTTTATTAATCTTTTGATTCTGTAAAACAGGGTAATCATTTTTATTTGTCAGTTGAGAGGTAGGTCCGGGAAACTACAGGGCTTTAAATCATAAAGAAGTGGGCCCTCAGTTTGTTTCTCGGTACTATTTTTACCTACCTCCAAACCTGACTGTAACGATATTATACTTGTTCAGTGAGATAGAAAATAAAAAAAGGTAAGGGTTTAGAAAGAATCTGCTTGCTTACCTTATCTTCGGGTATTTTACGTGATACAATACCATTTATGTCTTCTTTTAAAATTCAATCAGATTTTAAACCAACCGGTGATCAACCACAAGCCATAACCAAATTGGTGGCAGGTCTTAATGCAAAAGAACAACATCAAGTTTTACTAGGAGTAACTGGTTCTGGAAAAACTTTTACCATGGCTAACGTCATCGAAAAGGTTCAAAAACCAACTCTAATTATCTCCCACAATAAAACTTTAGCAGGGCAGTTGGCTCAGGAGTTTAAATCAATATTTCCCGGTAACGCTGTTGAATATTTTGTTTCCTACTATGATTATTATCAGCCTGAAGCTTATGTTCCATCCTCAGATACCTATATAGAAAAAGAAACTCAAATTAATGAAGAAATAGAAAAGTTAAGACTTTCTACCACTACTTCTTTAATGACCAGAAAGGATGTAGTGGTAGTGGCCTCGGTTTCCTGCATCGATAACTTAGGTTCTCCTAAAGAATATATTGGAGCAACTTTGGAATTAAAAAATGGAGTAAGAGTAGGTTTTGAGCAGGTAATGAAAATGCTAACCAAAATGTTTTACACCCGTAATGATTTTGATTTTAAGCGCTCAACTTATAGAGTTAAAGGTGATACTGTAGATATTTTTCCTTCTTATATGGATCAGGCAATTAGGTTGGAGTTTTTGGGAGATAAAATTGAAAGGTTATCAATTTTAGATCCTTTAACCGGTGCAATTTCTCCTACCCCTCAGACAATGACCTTATATCCTGCCAAGCATTATATTACACCTGAACAAAGGTTAAAACCTGGTATTGCCCAGATTGAAGAGGATTTGGAAAAGAGGGTATTTGAATTAAAGCAGCAAAATAAACTAATAGAGGCTCAAAGAATTGAACAAAGAACCCATTATGATTTAGAAATGATCCGTGAGTTTGGATATTGCAATGGGATTGAAAATTACTCCCGATATTTTGATGGCAGAATGCCGGGGGAAACACCTTATACTTTAATGGAATATTTTCCTAAAGATTATTTATTAATTATTGATGAATCCCATATCACATTACCCCAAATTAGAGGAATGTATAACGGTGACAGGGCTAGAAAGGAGACATTAGTTGAGTTTGGTTTTAGGTTGCCATCAGCATTAGATAACAGGCCATTAAAATTTGATGAGTTCCAAAGAAGAATTAACCAGGCAATTTATGTTTCGGCAACCCCAGATGAATATGAATTATCTTTAGCAGGACCAGATAATGTAGCTGAGCAATTAATTAGGCCCACTGGTATTGTAGATCCTGAGATAGATGTGAGAAAAACAGACGGTCAGATTGATGATCTAATTTCTGAAGTTGAAAAACGAACCCAAAAAGGTGAGAGAGTCCTCATTACCACACTCACAAAAAGAATGGCTGAAGACCTAACTGATTATTTAAAAGAAAAAGAGATCAAGGTTGAATATTTGCACTCTGATATTGAAACTTTAAAAAGATCTGATATATTGCAGTCTTTAAGGCTAGGAGAATTTGATGTCCTTGTAGGAATTAATCTTTTAAGGGAAGGGTTAGATTTGCCTGAGGTAACTCTGGTTATTATTTTAGATGCAGACAAGGAAGGATTTTTGCGCTCTAGGACTTCTTTAATTCAAACCATGGGTAGGGCAGCTAGAAATATAGGGGGACAGGTGATTATGTATGCAGACAATATGACAAAATCCATGCAGGCAGCCATAGAGGAAGTAAATAGAAGAAGAGAGTACCAGTCAGAATACAATAAAAAGCATAACATTACTCCAAAATCTATTAGCAAAGCTTTAAGGGAGAGGTTAATTGAGAAAGTTGAAGAGTTAGAGGAAGCTTCAAATGGTGAATTAAGGATTGAAAATATTCCAGTCAAGGAAAAGGAAACAATGGTTAAGTTACTAGAAGAGCAAATGCGGGAAGCTGCAGGTATGTTGGATTTTGAAACTGCTGCAAAAATTAGAGATCAAATTAAAGAGCTCCAAACTTAGGAAGGATATAGGGCTTTAAAAAACTTCTCAGATAGTGTAAAATAAGAAAACTTTTTGGGCGAAAGAAACCCGAATCCTTCAACTTCGCTCAGGATTATAAATATGTCTACGGATAAAATAGTAATTAAAGGTGCCCGCCAACATAACTTAAAGAATTTTGATTTAGAGATTCCTAAAAACAAATTAGTAGTTTTTACAGGTATTTCAGGCTCAGGTAAATCCTCATTAGCTTTTGATACTTTATATGCAGAAGGCCAGAGAAGATATGTAGAATCCTTGTCTGCTTATGCCAGGCAATTTTTAGGAGTAATGGATAAACCGGATGTGGATTATATAGAAGGTCTTTCTCCAGCAATTTCTATAGATCAAAAAGCTGCCTCTCATAATCCACGTTCTACTGTTGGGACAACAACTGAGATTTATGACTACTTAAGATTATTTTTTGCCAGAGCTGGTCATCCACATTGTCCTATTTGCGGTAGGGAAATCTCTAGAATGAGTGTTCAGCAAATAGTTGAACAAATTGTAAATAAAGCTAAAGAAAGTTCTAAGAAAAATTATAGAATTATGATTTTAGCTCCTATTGTTAAAGATAGAAAAGGTGAATATGCCTCCCTTTTTGAGGATTTAAGAAAAAAAGGTTTTTCAAAGGTCAGAATTGATGGTCATATCAGGGATTTGGCAGAAGATTTTGTGCTGATTAAGACTAACAAACATTCTATAGATGCAGTAGTAGATAGATTATCTTTGGAGAAAAAAAGTGTGCAAGAACAAACAATTTACTCAAGAATTGCCCAGTCAGTGGAGACAGCTTTAAAATTGGGTGAAGGATCGGTAACCGTTGCGGAGGTTTTAGATGTCTCTTTGGATTTTCCGGCGAATCCTAAAAAATTAGAAGATCATCTTTACTCTGAAAGGTTTGCATGTCCGATAGATAATATCGCTTTACCTGAAATTGAACCCAGAATGTTTTCATTTAATTCTCCTCATGGGGCTTGTTCTGAGTGTGCAGGACTTGGCTCATTATTAGAAATAGATCCTGAGTCAATTTTAAACCCGATTTTATCTATAGCTGAGGGTGGAATCTTGCCATGGCAAAAATTAGGAACATCAGAGACTTGGTTTACTCATCTTTTTGAAGCAGTAGGAAAAGAATACGGTTTTGATTTAAATACTAGAATTGGTAATATCGGTGAAAAGGCCAGAAAAATCTTACTTTATGGTGCAGCTGAGGAGCAGTTTAAGGTTGAAGGTAAAAACCGCCAGGGTAGATGGACTCACTTTTACTCTACTTTTAAGGGGTTAGTGGTTTATTTAAAAGAGCGATATAAAGAGACAGAATCAGAATGGGTTAAGCAGGAGATAGAAAAGTATATGGTTTCCGAAGAGTGTCCTAAGTGTCATGGTACCAGATTAAAAAATGAGTCACTCTCGGTTACAATTGATAGTTTAAATATCGCGGAAGTTACCAGCCAATCAATTAGGGAGGCTTTGGATTGGGTTAAGACCTTAAAGTTTCCAAAATTAAATGAACGAGAACTAACAATAGCTACTCCAATATTAAAAGAGATCCAGTCTAGGTTACAATTTTTAGTTGATGTGGGACTCGATTATTTAACCTTAAATAGAGCTTCTATGACTTTAGCCGGTGGAGAGTCTCAAAGGATAAGATTGGCATCCCAAATTGGTTCAGGTTTATCAGGAGTCTTATATGTTTTAGATGAGCCTTCAATAGGTTTGCACCAAAGGGATAATACCAAGTTGATAGAAACCTTAAAAAGATTGAGGGATTTGGGTAATACAGTTGTAGTTAATGAGCACGATGCAGAGACTATGGAAAATGCAGATTATATGGTTGAGATTGGTCCTGGAGCGGGGGAACACGGTGGGAATATTGTTGCACAAGGAACACCTGATCAGATTATAAAGAATCCAAAATCTTTAACCGGTCAGTATTTATCAGGTAAGAAGAAAGTTGAAGCATTGGGAGAGAAAAAAACTTCTGAAAATTACGGATTTTTAGAAATTATAGACGCTACAGAACATAATTTAAAAAATGTTAATCTAAAATTACCTTTAGGTAAATTCATTGCAGTCACTGGGGTATCAGGTTCAGGTAAATCAACCTTAGTCCATGATATTTTATACAGGTATCTAGCCCAAAAAATCTACGGATCAAGAGAAAAAGCCGGCCAATTTAAAGAGATTAAGGGTTTGGAAAATATTGATAAGGTAGTTTTGGTCGACCAATCTCCTATAGGTAGAACTCCCAGGTCTAATCCTGCAACCTATACGGGAGCATTTATTTTTATCAGGGAACTATTTGCTTCATCTCCTGAGGCTAAGATTAGAGGTTATGGGCCAGGTAGGTTTTCATTTAATGTTAAAGGGGGTAGATGTGAGGTTTGTGAAGGGGAAGGACAAATTAAAATTGAGATGCAATTTCTACCAGATGTTTTTGTGATTTGTGAAGCCTGTAATGGAAAGCGTTATAACCGGGAAGCGTTAGAGATCCATTTTAAAGACAAAGATATCTCCCAGGTTTTAAATATGACAGTTGAGGAGGCTTTGGAATTTTTTAAAAATATCCCACAAATTAAGAATAAGTTTACTGTTTTAAATGATGTGGGTTTAGGTTATATCCGTTTAGGCCAGTCTGCTACTACTTTATCTGGGGGAGAAGCCCAAAGGATTAAACTATCTTCTGAGCTATCTAAAAGGCCAACCGGTCATACTATTTATATCCTGGATGAACCTACTACAGGGTTGCATTTTGCAGATATAGAAAGATTGCTACAAATCTTAAGAAGATTAACTAATATGGGTAATACCGTTTTAATTATTGAACATAACCTTGATGTAATTAAAAATGCAGATTGGATTGTAGATTTAGGGCCTGAAGGGGGAGATGAGGGAGGCCAAATTATAGCTACAGGTACTCCAAAAGAAATTGCTAAAAATTCTCAGTCTTACACCGGTAGATACTTAGCAAAAATAATTTAATTTCCTGATTGGATATTATTTCTTTTTATTTAGAACTTAAGGAAACTTCTTTTAAGTCATTAATTTGATAAAATAAAGCTAGTGATTAAAAAACTCATTATTCTAATTATTTTTAGCTTAATGGCCTTTTTCCCAAATTCTGTTTTGGCTAAAGGGGAATTTTCTTCTTCTTATGATATTACTTATGATGTGGCAGAGAATGGTCAAACAGAAGTAACAGAAAAAGTAACACTAAAAAATCTAACTGACAGATACTACCCTTCTAATTTTAATTTAGTTATAGCTGTAAACGATGTTACAGACTTATTTGCATCTGACAGTCAAGGAATCTTGCAAACTAGTTCTACACCTGTAAATGGTAAAACCCAGATAAATATAAAATTTAACCAACAGATTGCCGGTAAAGGTAAAGAATATACCTGGATATTAAAGTTTAAAACTATAGATTTCGCTCTTAATTCAGGTAAGATCTGGGACATATCAATTCCAAAACTATCTTCAGCAGAAGATATAGAAAATTACAACGTTAATTTACTCACTCCGGTTAGTTTTGGTGATCCAAGTGTT